>JALYOY010000051.1 GCA_030856655.1 Pseudomonadota bacterium
GTAGTCGTGTAATCGCGCCCTTTAGCCTGAATTATCTGGTTGCTGCGAATGACCCCTAACTGACTTATAGCGCCATCGATCGGACAAATATAATCCGCCTGGGCGATAGGGCGTTTTTCTGGCAGCAACGCACGCGTAAAAAATTCATTAAACGTGCGATAGCTATGAATATCGGGATTAGCTGCTTCGCCCATATCGACCCTGTAATGCCTGACGAACCGCCGAATGGCAAAAGTAGTAAGCCGGCCTGCGTTGGCTTTCGCGAATTTGCCCGCCAGTTCGGTGATAGCCTGCTTGGGTAGCAGATATTGAGGAAATACTGAAAGAGCGGTGAACATTTATATAGGTACTTAAAGAAAAAAATAGCGCATTATAATAGGTTGACTAAATTAAGTCTCGCTACGATACCTTTGACAGTCAAGCTTTGCGCGCCGAACGCGTATGCCGTTGGCTGTGAATAACCAATTTTAAGTATCCAGGGCGGAAGATATTGTTATGACACAGGCTGACGACAAAAAATCCGCGCGAGATACCAAAATCCCGGGCGATTCCCCCGTTGCGGAAAGCGGTCTTCCGGATCCTCGACCGGTTAGCAGACCTTCCGGGGACGAGCCAGCGCCGTTTCCAATAGTCGGAGTGGGGGCCTCGGCGGGGGGCGTGGAGGCTCTGCAGAGATTGTTCAAGTCGCTCCCGCCCACGCGTGACATTGCTTATATCGTCGTGATGCATCTCGCGCCGGCTCACCCCAGCCATCTGGCCGATATTCTGGCAAAAAGCACTTCGATGCCGGTTGTCCAGGTTCTAAGCGATATTGCCGTTGAGCCTAATCGGGTTTACGTCATCCCGCCCAACCATTACCTGATATTAGACAGGGCGGTTTTACGCCTTCAGCAAATGCCTCAGCCGCGTCCTTTGCCTAAAGCAATTGACTGCTTATTCATGTCGCTAGCCGAAGAACAGCAGGAACGGGCCATCTGTATCATCCTTACGGGCGCCGATCATGATGGTACCGTAGGTCTCAAAGCCATCAAGGCAGCGGGCGGGATGGTCTGGAGTGACCCCCTGGAGCTGGACACAGCAAACAAGGAATTTGATACGCTTGTCAGGCTTTCTTGCAAAGGAGCTATTTTATGTCAGCAAGGGGTCCGTACCGCAGCCATAGTCCGCAATTCAAGTTGCAGTTGTGTACCGATATCCGCAGGGGAAAGATAGGGCGTCGCGAAGCACAGCAGGAATACCGGATATCTGCCAATCTGGTGCAACTCTGGTTAACCCAGTATGACAAGGGCGAGCTGGATGCTGAGGAGGCGGCCGCCGCAACGGTGGCCGAGTACGAGGCGAGAATTGCAGCGTTGGAACGCAAGGTTGGTCAGCTCACGATGGAGCTGGATCTGGTAAAAAAAACGCCCCGATTGCGTCTCGCGCACAACAACGAAACCTTGTGCGTCAGCGGTCCGCCACCTGCTCCGTGCGACGGGGATGCCAAATGATCGAACTGCCTCGCAGCACCTATTATTATCGCGCGACAGCCATGGGTTCTGGACTGACTGATAATCGCCTGGTTGAGCTGATTGGCGATATTCAGGATGAATTCGCCGGCTATGGCTATCGCCGTGTCACGTGCGAATTACGCGTACGCGGATATCCCATCAACCATAAACGCGCTGCCCGCATCATGCGCGAACATGGGCTGGGCATCAAGCCACGCAAGCGCTTTACGCCACGGCAAAATGGCAGCGAAGGCGACACCCAGTTCTTCCCCAACCGCTATCGCAACGTGATCCCCAGCTTGCTCGATCAAGCCTGGGTTGCCGATATCACGTTCGTTCGCATTCAAACGGGCTTCGTCTACGTGGCAGTAATCCTGGATGCATGCAGCCGCAAGGTAGTGGGCTATGCGATTTCCCGCCAGATTGATACCAATCTGACGCTGGCTGCGTTAAAAGCCGCCGTGCGAACTCGCCAGCCGACTCCCAATACGTGCATCCACCATACAGACCGTGGGAGTCAAGGCGGATTCAACCGGTCGTCGCAACACTACCGATTTTAACATTTGTAAGGAATTGGTCGAGTGCCTCCGCCGGTGTTTTCCAGCCAAGTGTTTTACGCGGTCTTGTATTAATAGCGTGGGCGACTGCATCGA
>JALYOY010000090.1 GCA_030856655.1 Pseudomonadota bacterium
TTTACAATACCAGGCGACTGCACTCCGCCTTGGGCTATTTATCGCCCGAACAGTTTGAATCACAACTTGCCAGGCAAGCGGCTTGAATTCCTGAACGCAAATTGTCCAGCTCCAGGGGGTCACTCCACTTTGCGTAACGCCTTGCCCCAAGATCGACTCACTCTTGACATGAATTATGGAGTCTTTTGGGTAAGGGGCACAGAACGAGATTTTTGTCTGTTCTGCCTTGCGCTTATGATGTCACGGGTTGCAAGCCCGACTGCAAGTGCAGCGAGGATAACTGCCAACGATTTTACTGAAACGCGGTGCTCAAAGCCCGGTGTAAATCTGCGAGGAATAAGATGATAATCTATGACATAAGCGCTGGCAGCAATGACGGCGGCTCCTAACAGCGGTTTGGTAAAAGATATGTTGAGATCCGAATGAAGGCTGCTATCGTTCTTCTGCTTTCTCGCCCCCTTCCCAAATAGTTTTTCATAGAATAGAGCCCAAAATATTCCCGAACCATGATTCAGCATAAATCCAGTAAAAGTGAATTTAAGGGAGAATCGATTCTGACGGACTGCTTCGTCTCCCCAGATAATATGACTGGTTGCATTCAGTGGCCCCGCAAAGAAACCATTCTCATATTTTCCTGCTAGAAGAGCGGCAATTGCAGCTCCATAGCCTCCTAATGTTCCAGAGACAATAGCTCTTTTCAGTATTAGCCACCTGTCTTTTTTTATAACAACGCTATCCCTTTTCTTGGTGACGGTATTCTGGAATCTTTCCATATCATCCTTAATAGAGTGGTTATCAGCTTATGTAGTTATAAACGGATATTGTCGATCTGGCTGTGCAATAGCATACATAGAGAGGCCGGCAGTGCAAAAAGTCCACCTAGGATTGGTTTGACAGTAGTTTGGGTGGATCCCCTGATCAGGGATTTACCACCAGGAGGATCAGTCAAAGAAAGGCTCCCGGGACGGATATCCAATTTCGATTTCCCAGAAATATATGGTTCGCTAGCGTACGGAACAAATTGGTAACCGGCGTACTATCTCGCTTCCCTGCAGCTATGGAATAAGCAGCGCGAGTCAACGAAATGGAATACCCACTACCCTCTTAGAGGGCAGTGCAATTTATCTAATTATTTGCGGAAGGTCTCATGACAAAATATTATTTTCAACAAAGCCCCGATAGCCCCGGCCAACCGGATAAGCATGATGATCCGGACAAACCGGTAGATCCAAGGCCATTTGATCCCGACCCATCCCCAGGAGATCCAATCATCGATCCCGCGGATGAGACTCTGCTCTGAGTTTAGAGTCTTGTGAGGCGTAATAAGTTGAAAGTCGAGGCAACTAGGTGTTTAGACCCACGGTGTAGTGGTGCGGGTTGATGATAAATTTGTCCGGGTCTTCTGACCATATTTTGCAGATATATTCATAAGGGGTGAGACCCTTGAGGCCTTTAAGTCGCTTGGCGAAGTTGTAGGACTACCATAACCAAATAGCAACCACTCTCACAAAATGACCACAAACGACGACCTCTCACCGATGACGGCAGACAAACGTCTGGGATTAGAAACAGCACTCGAAAGATACGAGGACGTGAAAGAAAAGATGGTGGACTGTGCCCTTGAGCTTTCTACCACCAACGAGACGGTAAAAAAGGAGATGACGAGCGGCATAACATTGCAGCAGGCTGAAAAAGTACTTGCACAAAGCGAAAGCGCGGAAGATAAGGTACAGGAGTGCGCGGGCGAGCTCCACGAAGTAAATGGTGTACTGGCAGAGCAAATCGATAGCCAAAATAAGCTTTATCAGGAATTGGGAAAAGTCAGGCGAAAGCTATCCTTTGCGTTAAATACATTAGAAAATACGCAGGATAATCTGGCGATTGCGCACGAGGTCGCGGAGGACGCAAAACAACGTTCCCTGCGGGATTTTGCTACCGGTATCCCCAATAGGGAGCTGTTCAATGATCGTCTTGAGCAGGCAGTGGTTCTTGCCAAGCGGAATAACTGGGACTTGGCGATCATGTTTATCGACCTGGATCGATTCAAGCTGATCAACGATACGCATGGGCACGCTGTGGGAGATTTGGTATTGCAAACCGTGGCGCAACGTTTGGAAGAGCAGGTGCGTA
>JALYOY010000125.1 GCA_030856655.1 Pseudomonadota bacterium
AGGCGACACCGATTTGCGGACACGTTACGGTGAACGAGTCCCAGTATTGGTAGCGGGAGGACAGGAAATTTGTCATTATCATTTCGATCCCGTTGCGCTAGATGCTTATTTTGTCAAAATTCGCTAAAATGCGCACTTCTTGACTACAACAGGGACTGTCTGAATATAGGCAGAACTTTCGGGGTTGAGCATAAGCTTTCAGAAGGGCACAGCATGTGCCCTTTTTTAGTTGTTCCCGCGCCGCCCGACCATCACCAATTTCTCTAACTATCGCCTCCTGATTTCCGATGCAGCACATTCGTAATTTTTCCATCATTGCCCATATCGACCACGGTAAATCCACCTTGGCGGATCGCATCATCCATCTGTGCGGCGGCCTGTCGGACCGTGAGATGGAGGCGCAGGTACTGGATTCCATGGACCTGGAGCGCGAGCGTGGAATTACCATCAAGGCACAGACCGCCGCCCTGGAGTACAAATCGCGCAACGGCAGCATTTACTTGCTTAACCTGATCGACACTCCCGGTCATGTGGATTTTTCCTACGAAGTATCGCGTTCTCTTGCCGCGTGCGAAGGCGCACTGCTGGTGGTGGATGCATCACAAGGCGTTGAGGCCCAGACCGTCGCCAATTGCTACACCGCTATCGAGCAGGGGGTGGAGGTGGTGCCGGTGCTGAATAAAATTGATCTGCCCGCAGCCGAACCGGAGCGCGTAATTAAAGAAATAGAAGATATCATCGGCATAGATGCCCAGCATGCATTGCACGCCAGCGCTAAAACGGGCGAGGGCGTGCAGGACATTATGGAAGCGGTGATTTCACGTATTCCCGCACCGAAGGGTGATCTCGCCGCACCGCTGAAAGCGCTGATTATTGATTCGTGGTTTGATAACTACGTTGGCGTGGTGATGCTGGTGCGGATATTCGATGGGATGCTTAAACCCAGGGACAGAATATTGCTCATGGCCAGCAAAGCCGTTCACCTGTGCGAGCAGGTCGGGGTATTTACACCGAAATCAAAAAACAAGGAATCGCTCAGCGCCGGCGAGGTCGGATTCATCATTTCCGGCATCAAGGAATTGAAATCGGCCAAGGTGGGGGATACCTTGACGTTGGCGGATCGTCCTGCCATCCACCCTCTGCTCGGCTTCAAGGAAATAAAACCCCAGGTATTCGCCGGACTTTATCCGGTGGAATCCAATCAGTACGATGCCTTGCGCGATGCGCTGGAAAAACTGAAACTCAACGATTCATCATTGCAATATGAGCCAGAGACATCGCAAGCGCTGGGTTTTGGCTTCCGCTGCGGCTTTCTCGGTCTGTTGCATCTCGATATCGTGCAAGAGAGACTGGAGCGGGAATACGGCATGAATCTCATCACCACCGCGCCAACAGTGGTGTATCAGATCGCCATGCGCGACGGCACGATAATTGAAATCGACAATCCATCCAGAATGCCCGACCTTTCCAAAATAGAGGAAATCCGCGAGCCTATTATCACCGCTACTATCCTGGTTCCACAGGAATATGTTGGGTCCGTCATTACACTTTGCATTGGCAAGCGTGGAATCCAGAAAAATATGCAATATATGGGCAGGCAGGTGATGCTTACTTACGAAATGCCACTCAATGAAGTTGTGATGGATTTCTTTGACAGATTGAAATCCACCAGCCGCGGGTATGCTTCGCTTGATTATGAGTTCAAGGAGTTTCGCGCTTCCGATCTGATCAAGCTGGACATACTCATCAATGGCGAAAAAGTAGACGCACTGTCGCTGATCGTGCATCGCGCCAATAGCCAATATCGTGGACGTGAACTTGCCCAGAAGATGCGGGAATTGATCCCGAGGCAAATGTTTGATATTGCGGTGCAGGCCGCCATCGGCGCGCACATCATTGCCAGGGAGAGCATCAAGGCGCTGCGCAAAAACGTGCTCGCCAAGTGCTACGGTGGCGACATCAGCCGCAAACGCAAGTTGCTTGAAAAACAGAAGGCAGGAAAAAAGAGAATGAAGCAGGTCGGTAACGTTGAAATTCCGCAGGAAGCCTTTCTTGCTATCTTGCAGGTAGGCGACAAGTAACGAACAAACGCGGCACGGATATATTCACATAAGAAGGAATAAGGAATGAATTTTCCACTCATCATGCTGATACTGCTGATAATCACCGGCGGTATCTCGTTGCTTGATCGCTTCGTGCTGCGCCGCCACCGTGCGCCGGAAGCTCAGGGACCCTGGTGGGTTGAGTATCCTAAAAGTTTTTTTCCGGTGATCCTTATCGTATTCTTTCTGCGTTCCTTCCTGGTGGAGCCTTTCAAGATCCCGTCGGGTTCGATGATTCCGACGCTGCTGGTGGGTGATTTTATCCTCGTGAACAAATATACCTATGGCATTCGCCTGCCAGTTGCCAATCTTAAGG
>JALYOY010000163.1 GCA_030856655.1 Pseudomonadota bacterium
CTTGGCGAGTAGCGCGTTTTCCTTGATTGCTTCGTAAATGCCATCGAGGTTATCCGGTACTGTGGTGAGATAACACGATGACAACTGCGAGCGGCGAGTGCCCGAGTTGAATAGGGTTGGGGTGGAACTCATGAAATCGAAACTGGACAGCACATTGTAAAATTCTATTGCGCGCGTTTCACGGTCAATCTCGTTCAGCGCAAGCCCCATCGCCACCCGCATGAAGAATGCCTGGGGTAATTCGATACGCTGGTCCTGTATATGCAGAAAATAACGGTCGTATAAGGTTTGCAAACCGAGATAGCCAAATTTGAGGTCGCGATCAGCATCCAGTGTTTTAGCCAAACGCGGCAGATCAAACTGCGCCAGACGCTCATCCAGCAACTCGGCATTGATGCCACTCTTGATGAAATCGGGAAAATAATCTGCGTAGCGATCCTTCATCGCTTCCTGTATGACTTCTTCACCCAGCACTTCGGAGCGAATGGTATGCAACAATAGCCGGGCGGTGACGTAGCTGTAAGCGGGCTCTTTTTCAATTAACGCACGCGCTGATAGAATGGCCGATTTTTTCACTTCTTCCACCGGCACTCCGTCGTACAGATCTTTCAATGTGGCCTTAAATATTAGTGTGGCGTTCACCGCCTCGCCCAAACCCGCGCAGGAAGATTCGATCAGCATCAGCAATCGCGTCGTGTCGAGGGGAGTCTTGCGACCATTTTCCAACACATTCAAAATACTGGCCGGCGATTCCACCACCGCCATTTCCTTCTGCTTAGCCCGCTTCCGCGCGCGATCCTCCCGGTAAAGCACGTAGGAGCGCGCCACATCGTGTTCACCGGATCGCATCAATGCCAGTTCTACCTGATCTTGAATATCCTCAATATGAAAGGTGCCGCCTGCAGGCTGGCGGCGAATTAACGCATTCACCACGTCATCGGTCAGTCGTGCCACCACTTCGCGCACCCTGGCGGAAGCCACGCTTTGACCACTGACGGCGATAAATGCCTTCGTCATGGCAATGGAAATTTTGTCCGGCTCGAACGCGGCCACTGAGCCGTTGCGGCGGATGATCTTGTATTGGGAATAACGCGAATCCCGGGAGGAAGGGGCTGAAGAAAAGTCGTACCCGGAAACCGCCGTATGATTTGTATTATCTGTTGCAAGCTGCATGTCGGACTCCTCATCTATACGGGAAATCTGCTCTTTCCCTGTGGTTGAGCTGGATCCTATGGATACCGATAAACCACTACATCTAGTATTAAACTCGGACATAATTTACTATTACTAGTGCGCTGGCGCTAAACCAATAGTGCTATATTTTTTGACCTGTGTCAAAAGGTTTTGGCGAAAACCCTTGGAATATACAAATCTCTCTTCGTAGTAATATTATTTGGATAATAGCAGCAAGCCTACCTTGTATTACGGGTCCATCAATGGTCAAATTTATGGCGGATTGCGAGGAAGGCAAGAAGTGCTCGTGTGTTTAACTTATGAGGAAGAGGGTGGATGAAGTGGTTCGCAAGCAGTTGCCGCGGACGGACCACCTTTATCCATTATTACATTGCGATAAAGAAGCCGTACTCGAACCCAACCGTACGTTCTCTGGCGTGCGAGAAGGCGTGCGATCATCAATCAGCGTCACTCGGGCCCCCCATTCTGGTTGAAAAAACGCTGGCCATCAAGTTCCTGGTATCAGTCGGCTTATGTCGCTAAGGCAGCATGTGGCTCGCCTCGGCGCGAAGTCCTTTTGCCCGGTTGGCGAGGTCACGCGACTTTGCGTCAACGCGTTTGCGTGTCCGGACTGCCGCGCTGTACATCTTGTCTCTCGCCAATGCACGGCGTCGATTTCCTTTATCGGGATCCAGAAGGAACATTGCAAAGGCCCCAAGCGCAACGCCTCCCAGCATCCAATTAACCCGGGATATATTTGTTGAGTTTCGATTCATCTTCATCTCCTTTTCATCAAGTTCTGAACCACCAAACACTAATTTGGCCGCAGCAAGCAAACCAGCAACGCGTGGAACAAATGTACGTAACCCAAGAAGTTATGCTACTTATGGCCTCCTCCTTCATCTATAGGCACGCTCATACTCTTATCATTTCTCCTTTTATTTATCGCATCCGTGCGTTGAGCCACATAGAGGCGTGACCCTTAAAGCTGTAGTATAGGGAATGCCGGTAACGAAAACGGTAGCAGGGGGTCGTTACGATTTTTGTGAGTAGTATGAGCATTAAGCGGTGCACGACAAGCAATTGAAAACTGAACGCCGCGGAGTTCATTTATCTTATCGACCATTTTCCGCTTTCGCCGTACCCGGTTCAGCCGCGTTTTCTTGCCTCGCCTTATCAATCTCCACTTTATCCGGCTGAATCAACTGCCGCGACCGCCTGGCCATTTCGAGCGCATCTCGGATCTGCTCGGGTTTCTGCGCGCGTAGCCCTTCCGCCAGAGCCCGAGATGCATTCCTGCGGCGTTCGGCGTAATCGCGCAGCATTTCCACAGTAGCGGCGGAAGGCAAGGCAGGATTGGGCGGAAGATGGGAAAGCTCCTCAAAGCTTTCTTCGTAACGATCGACAACAGCGGTGTCGATGCGTCCTGCAAGCTCGTCGAATGAAATGTCTCCCCGCTTGCCCTCATCAAGTATGCTCTGCCACGCTTGGCTGATCGCAACGTCGTCACGCAAAAACTCCCCAATCTCCTTACGCGCCAGCGCCTCTTCGCTCCAGCGGTAAGCGCGCACAGGAATCTGGCTGACTAGGATGACAATAGCCAAGATAGAAGCGCCTCCCGCTAGGAGGCGGCTGCGGTGGGATACCGGTTTTATGGCATTAACGGGCCGCGACAATATGATTCCGCTAAATATTCCGGCGCAGAAACCACCTATATGCGCGGCATTGTCGATGCCGGTAATTAAAAGACCGAGGACAAGGGTGATTCCTGAAAACCCAGCGGCACCCCAAAAAAACCAGCGGAATTCCTCTGGATGAAGATTGCGGCGCTCGCGCCAGAGAAATATCAGCAAAGCGCCATACATGCCAAAAATGGCGCCCGATGCGCCGCCGGACACAGCTAATCCTTGGTGCGCGACGAGCGATAGCAGATTGCCAGTCAGACCACTGGCAAAATAGATTACGGCAAAACGAGCGTGTCCATACATGCGTTCAACCAACTGCCCCCCGTCCCAAAGCGCCCATAGATTTAACGTCAGATGGACAGCGCCAAAATGAAGGAACATGGCGCTACCCAGGCGCCACCATTCCCCATCCTGTGTAGCCGGACCAAAATTCGCTCCCCAAGCCAATTGAACACTGTTGGAGGAGTGCCACAGGCCCGCGCCCCCGGCGAGCATAGCCAAGAAGACCAGGAAATTGATACTTACCAGCAGCTTCGTCGTGGGCACTCGCGGCGTCCGCTGGTAAAGAAGATTATGAAGAGACAGCATGGGAAGGTAGACTCATTTTTACGCAGTCGATATTATGCATGAGGATGAAGCCTGCTTATGTAACACGATTGAGGAGTAAAGGCATCTCTAAAAAAACCAAGGTTCGGGAACTCCCACTTCGTAAATGGCGTTGCAACCTGGCCAAGCGTCAGCAACATGGCTGCCTGTATATGACCAGATGCCGCGATGTCGTGTGCTACCGGTTGCCCTTAATGAAGTTTGTCGCGCAAGTCTTCGTCATCCTGCTGATCGCTTTGCTGTTGAAGCCCCTGTCTGCCGATGCTCAGGTGCGGGTCCTGTTACCGCGCACGGGTCTGACACCGGATGACCTTGCTGTCCTGATTAACGACGAGGATCCCCTATCCCGGAAAGTTGGGAATTACTACCAGAAGGCGCGCCATATCCCGGCAGCCAACATGATCCATGTGCGCTTCCCACTAGGCCGCAACGCGTTTTCAAAGGACGAGTTTCAGCAACTGAAGGCCGAGATTGACCGAATCACGCCTGCTCATGTTCAAGCCTACGCCGTGGCATGGACCGATCCCTACCGGGTGGACTGCATGTCTCTGACTTCGGCGCTGGCTTTCGGTTTCGATGAAGGCTATTGCTCGTCCACCTGCGGCCCGACCATGCCCAGCCCATATTTCAATTCTCCTGGTCTTTATCCTGTCAGCGATCACAACTTACGACCGGCGATGATGCTGGCCGGCGCCAATTTCGAACAGATCAAAACGCTTATCGATCGGGGCGTCGCTGCTGATCATAGCTTCCCGGAAGGACGTGCTTACCTGGTCATTACGCCAGACAAAGCGCGTAGCGTGCGAGCAAGTTATTTCGCGCAGACCGCAAAAGAATTGACCGGCGTTTTTCCCATAGAAATTCTGGAAACCGATGCAATTAGCGACCGTCACGATGTCCTTTTTTACTTCACGGGGATGGCGCATGTGCCGCAACTGCATACACTGGACTTTCTGCCGGGCGCGTTGGCTGATCATTTGACGTCGGCTGGCGGTCAGCTTACGGATTCAAGCCAGATGAGTAGCCTGCGCTGGCTGGAAGCGGGTGCCACGGCGAGCTATGGTACCGTAGTGGAACCCTGCAACCATATGCAGAAGTTTCCTTTTCCCGGTATTGCCATGTTCCACTATGCGCTTGGCGCAAGCGCCATTGAAGCTTATTGGAAGAGCGTGGCGTGGCCGGGAGAAGGCGTGTTCGTGGGCGAACCGCTGGCCCAGCCATTTGCCCCCCAGCTGCGGGAGATTCGCGCCGGACAGTTCGAGCTGCGGATTTTTTCGCCGCGTCAACGCCGATTGCGAATTGAACGGTCTCCTTCGGCCGCCGGGCCATTCAGACCTCTTGCCCAGCAACCGTCAATACGCCGGGGCGCCAATCTGGTGCGCTTTAATTTTTCTGAAAAAGAAGGCTACCTAAGATTACGATGGTGACATAGCGATAGCAACGGTCGTCCTACCCGTTCCCTATGTCACTGCCATGCAAGCCAAACCGGCGAGCGTAATCTACCTCAACGTCGTTATAATAAGGGCTGCATACATTCTGTCATCATGACACAAACATGACCTCCCCAGTCCAGCCCAGCTTCAAATTTCATTTTACAGAACTCCTGCGCCATACCTTGAGTGGAATCGCGCCGCTGGGTTTAGACGTAGAGATAGAGTTCGCACGTCCGAAGCAAGCAAGCCACGGCGATTACTCCTGCAATCTGGCGATGCAGCTGGCCAAGCCGTTGCATCAAAATCCACGTGATATCGCCACATTGCTCATCAATGCGCTGTCCGCTTCACCTTATCTGGATAAAATCGAAATTGCAGGTGCGGGATTCATCAATCTGTTTCTCAAGACTTCTGTCAAACAACGGTTCCCGCGCGATGTGCTGGAGGGTGGCAAAAAATTTGGTCATGGCAACATTGGCACGGGCAAAAGTATCCAGGTGGAATTCGTTTCGGCCAACCCTACCGGGCCGCTGCATGTTGGTCACGGGCGTGGTGCGGCGTTTGGCGCAAGTCTTGCCAATGTGCTGGCAGCCAACGGTTTTTCCGTCACACGCGAGTATTATGTGAACGACGCAGGACGGCAGATGGATATTCTGGCGCTTTCCACCTGGCTGCGCTATCTGGAGTTGAATGGGGCCGCCTCGCCGTTTCCCGGTAACGCCTATCAGGGAGAATACGTACGCGATATGGCGCAACTGATTCACAAAGCGCATGCGGGGCGTTATGTGCATAAGCCTGATTTGCTGTTTGAAGGTATCTCCTCGGCAGCAGGTGCCGATAGCGAGGCGCAGCTCGATGGATTAATCGCCAACGCCAAAAAATTGCTGGGGCAAGATTATGCATACATTCATAATTTTGTTCTTACGGAGCAATTGGGCGACTGCCGTAATGACTTGATGGAATTCGGCGTCGTTTTCGATACGTGGTTTTCCGAGCAGTCGTTGTTCGACAGTGGCGGGGTGGCACATGCGATTCGATTGCTCGAACAACAGAATTATTTGTATCAGCAGGATGGCGCCCAGTGGTTCCGCTCAACGGATTTCGGCGATGAAAAAGACCGGGTCGTACAGCGGGAAAACGGACAGTTCACTTATTTTGCTTCCGACATCGCTTATCACCTCAACAAATTCGAGCGCGGCTTTGAGCGCGTTATCGACGTATGGGGGGCTGATCACCACGGGTATATTTCGCGGGTGAAAAGCGCGCTGCAGGCGTTGGCATTTGACCCGGCAAAACTCGAAATTGCTCTGGTGCAGTTTGCGGTGCTTTACCGTGACGGTAAAAAGGCTCCCATGTCTACTCGCTCAGGAGAATTTGTCACGTTACGGGAGTTACGCCAGGAAGTGGGTAACGATGCAGCACGATTTTTTTACGTACTGCGCAAAAGTGACCAGCATCTGGATTTTGATCTGGATCTGGCTAAATCGCAAAGCAATGATAACCCGGTGTATTACGTCCAGTATGCTCATGCAAGGATTTGTAGCGTGCTGGAGCAATGGGGTGAAGACGTCGCAACGCTTGTCACTGCGGATATGTCTTCACTGACGAACGCCGCGGAATTGGCCCTGCTGCAAAAGCTGATTGATTATCCGGAAATAGTGGAGGTGGCGGCGAAGGAACTTTCTCCTCATTTGATCGCCTTTTATCTCAGGGAACTGGCGGGCGAGTTCCACAGTTACTATAATGCTACCCGTTTCCTCGTGCCGGAATCTCCGCTGCGGCTCGCCCGGCTAGGGCTCGTTGCCGCGATACGGCAAGTGCTGATTAACGGCCTGGAACTGCTGGGCGTGAGCGCCCCGGACAAAATGTAAGCAGGCATGTTCGATAATCCTAAAAATCCGACGGTTGGTAGCGAACTCCAAAAAGGGGAAGGTCAAGTGATGCAAAAAGTCATTGCGGGTCATGGTGCGCAGCAAAAAAATGAGCTGAAAATGAGCGGTCAACTACCGGATTTAGGATAATGTCTTCCATGAGCCGAGATTACAAAACCCGCCCTAATTCTCCAGCCTCCGGCATCATTGGGAACCCCCTGTTTTTGGGATTGTTTATCGGCTATGCGCTAGGTCTCCTAAGCGCCATTGGTATGTGGATGTATATTGACCAGGCGCCTAGTCCATTCATCTCCCAGGATAAACTCGCGACGGGCGCGGCGGCAAAGGGCGCACTAAGTCAGAATGGTCAAACTCAAAAAAAGATAGAAACCTCCGGTGTTGAAGATAAATCAGCCAAGGCCGCCAATGGCAAGCCTCGCTTTGAGTTTTATAAAATACTGCCTGGTGCCGAGGAGCCCGTGACGGAACAGCAAATCAAACAGGCGGCAAAACAGCCATCGTCCAACGACAAATATTTTCTTCAGGCCGGATCTTTCCAGAATGCGGAAGACGCGGACAATCTGAAAGCGAAACTCGCTATGCTCGGAGTGGAAGCGTCTGTTCAAGCCGCCGACTTGTCAGACAAGGGTATTTGGCACCGGGTGCGTGTAGGGCCTTTTACTAAAATTGACGACATCAATCAGGTTCGCGCTTCCTTGCAACAAAATGGCGTACAGAGCAGCCTCATCAAAGTACATGTCGGAGCACGGTAAGAGGGCGGTTTAATTCCGCAGCCGGCAAAAGTATCCAGTTTATCTCAAGGAGAAAAAATGAATCCAATGCGTTTATTTGCGGCTCTTTTACTGATCGGCATAGGTATCACCGGTATTTCCGGCGCTCGCGCTGAAATCGTTGAAGGGCGCGATTACACCGTCCTGCCTCACCCTCGGCCAACAGATAGCGGCAAGAATATCGAGGTTCTCGAATTCTTCTGGTATGGTTGCCCGCACTGCTACGACTTGCATCCTCACATCAAAACCTGGCTGAAGACGATACCTAAGGATGTGAGCTTTCGTTATGTTCCCGCCATCTTTCGTTCCAACTGGATTCCCGGCGTAAAAACTTTTTACGCGCTCGAAGCTCTTGGAGAAAGGGATAGGCTGCACGATAAAGTGTACGAGGCAATTCATCTGGACAAGATTGATCTGACCAAGGACGAAGTTTTGTTCGACTGGATCGCGAAGCAGGGGATAGACCGGCAGAAATTCACTGATGCATACAGCTCTTTCTCGGTTCAAAACCAGGTATCCCGTCTAACGCAAATGTCTAAGGATTACAATCTGTCAGGCGTTCCCGCTTTGGTAGTGGATGGCAAATACGTGACCAGCGGAAAAATGGGCGGCACTCCGCAGGACACCATTAAGGTCCTCGATGAATTAATCGGGAAAGTACGCAAGGAGAGGGCAACGAAATAGCGCCGCGCTTTTCACCCCCGCTGCTCAATGAATTCGGCAAACTGTACTTGATGCCTTTAAGAGTCATCATTAGCGGCGCGTCGAGCGGCTTAGGCAGAGCATTGGCACAACACTATGCGGGCATGGGCGCAACGCTTGGCTTGATTGCAAGGCGCAGAGACTTGTTGGAAACTCTTGCGGCGGAATTATCTGGCACCTCCGTCTATATCGCGGATGTGCGCGATGGCGCCTCAATCCAGGCGGCCGCACAAGATTTTATGAGCCGCCATGGCTGCCCCGATATTGTTATCGCCAATGCCGGCATTAGTCGCGGCACCCTCACGGAATACACCGAAGATAGCGAAGCTTTCGAAGACATTCTTGCCACCAATGTTATTGGCATGGTCAACCTCTTCCAGCCGTTTATCTTGGCAATGCGAACAGCCAGGCAAGGCAGCCTGGTTGGTATCGCGAGTGTCGCAGGCTATCGAGGCCTTCCCGGAGGCGGGGCCTACTCCGCGTCAAAAGCTGCTGCCATCACTTATCTGGAAAGCTTGAGAGTGGAAATGCACGGCAACGGTGTGTCCGTCATTACCGTTTGCCCCGGCTATATTGC
>JALYOY010000172.1 GCA_030856655.1 Pseudomonadota bacterium
TGCATGGGGTGCGGGTCGTGCGGGAAATCCATTACTGGACGGACTGGGGATACCTTCGGCCGCCATGCTCGAGACCATATGCGGCGCCGAGGGATTCGATCTCACGCCAGGACTTGAAAGCCGCATGAGCTGCCCGGAAGCAATCTGGCAATCCGCGCGCTGGTGGCACGACTACCATAGGGAAAACAAAGAAGGCGCGATCACAGGCGCATTTTGTACGACGCACCACCTGCCGACATGAAACGAGGTGCTATTGCAGCGCCAGTTTCGAAGATCAGGTCCTAACCGTTCGCACAAGGCGTACTCAACATGAGTTCAATTCCCCCGCCCTCCTGCCATAAAGTTCTCGATAACCCAGGTCCCTTACTTAAAACGCAGTCAGGAAAGACACACCGTTAGCGCCAACCGCGGAGCCGCTTTGAAGGCGCTGCGCAAACTGGTTTCCTTGCGTTTCGCTATTGTCGCCCATCACGCGCCTTACCCGGCTTTTATGAAAACTTGATAATTGCTTCCGGAATGGAACGACAAAAGCGGCCTCGCTCCCATACAGCGCCTTATGCAGCCTTGGCAAATCGTACCAGGGAGTTGTGGGCCTTGTGTGATGGGCATTGTGATAGCCAAAGTTGAGGGTAAGAAGATTCAACCATGGATGATTGATTGAAATCGGGTTGCTGAATGTATGGGACTGTTCATAGTCCCGGTCGCCTCTGTGCTTGATCAAATCCCCGCTGTTATCGAGCGCCGCCACGACAAGGCCATAATTGTGTTGAAGCGCATCCATGAAGCGCAACACTGTCAAAAAGATCGCGTGGGCCAGGAGGTAGCACACATAGGCGATCGGGGAATAAAGGAATACCGCCAGAAGCAGGCTGAAGCGGATGGCCATGATCTTAATTACACGGGGCTGTTGAACCTTTTTTTCCTTAAAGATAAATGGGGCGAGCATGAGCATGCTGTGCATGATGAACTCCACAGCTGGCACATACAGCCACTCCAGTGCCTCCACCACTTTGAATTGGATGGGATGGCGCATGAAGTAGCCTCTGTAGTCGAAGGTAATGACATCCGCGTTATCCACATGATGCTGCATATGATTGGTGCGCAAATCACTGTAGGTTCCATAACAACCGCCGGTAAGCCAGTTTAATGCGCTTCCCATCAGGGCGTTGTGATGGGGCGATTTGAACAAGGCATTGTGCCCACAATCATGGATCATATAAGAGGCGATCACCATGCCGTGAGCCATTGCAAGCGTGCCGATCGCCATCAGGATCGGATTCAGCGATAAGATGAGCGCGGCGCCGACAAAATTGGCAGCCGCGCAATAAAGCAGGGCTGAAATGCTCGGACGCAAGCTGCCCGGATAACGAAACCAGGTCTTCTCGATTCTGCTAATCATGGTGTTTGTAGCCTCTTGTCGTAGCTGTCGTTCATGTCCGAACATACCCCCGAGGGATACCAGAAATCCCTCCTGCACACGCATGGTATTTTATAATTATACATGCATGTATAATTACAGGTAAAAAAGTGATATAATCCTATCTTAGTAAGTGCAAATCCCGCAAAGTTCCAGGATGAAGGGATAAAGAAAATGGGTAAACCGGATAAACACGCGAACGCAAGGCGCCGCAGGTTCATTCAGCTGCTTAACAGTACGGATCAGTACTGGATGGACGTTCTGGGAGACAAGCTATTCCATGATTTGAACTACTATGATCTGTTTACTCAGATGTGGCTACGGCTTAATGGCACCCCTGGCGTTACTTTTTACAAGTCCGAGCTGTATCAGCTCATGCCAAACATCAGCCAGCGCACCGCCATCAAATATATTCAGGTCGCCATCGATCATGGCTTGCTCATCGAGCATGTAGACCCGGAAGATCTCCGCTCGAAACGAATTACGATGTCTGTCGGTCTCAAGCGAAAAATCGAGCTGTTCCTGGATTATTCCATTTCAGTGTTCGAGACATTACCTCCGCCAACGCCCCGGTAGTTCGGTTAGTTGTCCCCTAGAAAAAATAAGGGCGGATTCTGATCTTTCATGTTTTTCGCTACCAAAGGTGCCGCCGATAATAGACCAGGCCACGGCCTTGTCGCGCGCCTTGTGATCATTCCACTTTTTCCACAACGCGCTCCGCGGAGAACTTATTCAAAGGTTCCTCAGGTATCACAAGTGGGTTTTCCGTATAATGCATTGCATAACTACGTGCCTGCCTGGCCTGTACGACGATGGATATCGACCTAAACTGACAAGTCTGAATCCCGCCATCTTCTAGTAGATACTGCTGCTTGTTATCACACTCTTCTGACGGAAAAAGCATGGATCACACGACTGAATTCTCATCCTATCGTGGAGAACTGGCGTCCCTTACCCAGGCCTTCGACTGGGCAGCCACACCGTTGGGGCCATCTGCCCAATGGCCGGACACCCTTAAGACAATACTAGGTATAGTGCTGGCCTCGAACCATGCCATGTTCGTCTGGTGGGGGCCGGATTTAATCCAGTTCTATAACGATGCCTATCGAAAAACCATGGGGCCGGAACGGCACCCCAGCGCACTCGGGCAGCCCGGACGTGAGTGCTGGCGCGAAATATGGCCCATAATCGGCCCACAGATCGAGTCGATTATGGCCGGCGGTCCGGCGACATGGCATGAAGATCAGCTCGTTCCGATAACACGAAACGGCAGACGTGAAGATGTCTGGTGGACGTATGGCTTCAGCCCAATCCAAGACTCTACTGGCATACGCGGTGTACTGGTCATATGCAGCGACATCACAAAAGAGCATCTAGCCAAAGACGAGCTGGAAAGCGTCAATGAACGCCTAACCGGGGAAATACTGCGCCGTCGGCATGAGGCCAACCGTTTAAATGTCTGTTCCGGCAAGCACCCGGGTTTATGTGTATCTTGCGCGGCCCGCAACATGTTTTCGAGTTCACAAACGACGCCTACATACGGCTTATCGGGAACCGAGAATTTTTGGGAAGACAAGTCCGTGACGCAATTCCGGAAGCCGAAGGACAGGGTTTCCTTGAACTTCTCGACCGGGTTTTTACGACAGGCCAGCCCTTCTTTGCAAGCGAGGTACCGCTTTCGCTGCAGCGCAATCCAGGATCGCCTGTAACGCAATTATTTCTCGACTTCATCTATCAGCCCATCATCGAGTCTGATGGCGCCATCTCGGGTATTTTTGTCGAAGGGATAGACGTTACTGAAAAAAAATATGCGCAAGACGCACTCCGCGTAAGCCAGGAACGGTTGGAAGAAGGGATGGTGGCGGCCCGTATGACGGTATGGGACTGGGACTTGGCTAAAAAAGAAGTCGTCTTTTCTGCAAACGCTCCGGAAATATTGGGTGCCGATTTGGAAAGACTCGCACGGCCATGGGAATTGTTGCATCCGGATGATGTAACGGTTATGAGGAATGCCTGTGAGCAGGCAATTGCAGACCGAGGGGAATTTCAGGCAATCGTACGAATGATTCATCCTCAAAACGGTGGAATCTTCTGGTCCGATATTCGCGGAAAAGTCCTATGCGATGAGGCAGGCCAACCTCGGGCGATCCGGGGTATCACATTGGATGTTACGGAGCGCAAACATGCCGAAGAAAAATTGCAAGAAGCCGATCGACGTAAAGACGAGTTTCTGGCGATGCTGGCGCATGAGCTGCGTAACCCGCTGGCGCCAATCAGTGCAGCCGCTCAACTTTTAAAAGTCGCTAAAATTGATAAAAGCCGCATCAGGCAAGCAAGTGAAATTATTGCCCGCCAGGTAGGGCATATGACCAGCCTGGTCGATGACCTTCTTGATGTAGCCCGCGTTACCCGTGGCGAGTATCCCTTGACAAACATCCCGTTGACATCAAAAACCTGGTAACCGACGCGATAGAGCAGGTGCGCCCTCGGATCGAAATGCGGCGGCACCAATTTGTATTACATCAAACCACGGAATCACTTCCAGTTCTGGGTGACAGCAAGCGATTAGTGCAGGTAATAGCCAATCTGCTAAATAACGCCACTAAATACACCGCTGAGGGCGGTAATATTCGGATCCGCCTCGAAGCGCATCCCGATCAGGTGACGCTTGTCGTTCAGGACGATGGCATCGGCATTGAGCAAGAGCTTCTTCCACGCGTGTTCGAGTTGTTTACGCAGGCAAAACGTTCCGCCGACCGATCACAGGGGGGCCTGGGAATAGGCCTTTCTCTCGTCAAGGGTATTGTAGAGCTTCATGGGGGTAGCGTAACTGTAGAAAGTAAAGGCGCCGGTGCCGGGTCAAAATTCACGGTCTTACTTCCCCGTCATATTGACCCGCGGACTTCGGCGCCTTCAGGCGACGATGTGCCTGTCTCGCCACTTGTCAAGGCATTGCGTATCATGATCGTTGATGACAACAAAGATGCGGCGCTTATGCTGTCGATGGTATTGGATGCAGCAGGATATGAGACCTTCATAGAGCACAACCCGCATCGTGCTCTTGAACGCGCGCGTACCGAAGCGCCTGACGTTTATATGCTCGATATCGGCCTGCCGGACATGGACGGAAATGAACTGGCACGCCAGCTTCGGGCGGCGCCAGTCGTGGCGCAACCCATCCTGATCGCAATAACCGGATATGGCCAGGATAATAACCGGAAAATTTCACTTGAAGCAGGCTTCGACCACTATTTTGTGAAACCGGTCGATACCAAAAAGCTTACCGCTTTGTTGACCGAACTTGGTGAAGCGTTGGCTGCGAGTAGTTTTTTTGGCACCAGCAATCCTTCGACGGCTTGCAAAAATTGCTAACGGAATTCGTGTTCATTGAAGCCAAGACCTGAACCTTCTCCGTTTCGCTTAGCTTGGTGCTTCGTTAATCTTCAAGATGAAGCGAACTCTTCCCTTCATCGGCGATGAAAACTGTTTCCTAGCCTCTGTTTATTTCTTGTCGTCCTCCCTGGGATGCCCCAAGGGAAGTCGCCGCCCCCCGGCTTGCCTAAGATAGCTGATCATAGGTCAGGGCCCACCGGGCGCCACATCGAGCGACAACTCCGCGGCAACTGGCGTGCCGGGTTTGCCAGTCACCGGTTTGATGCCGGCCGATACCAGGCGTTTGCTGTCGATACCTGCCTTCAACAGCACATCAATGATCGCCTGCGCCCGACTTGCCGCGAGCAATCGCACTGCACTATCCGGCGGCGGCTGGAGCTCCACCAGGCGCTCGAACAGCGCCTCATAGAATGCGCGGTCCTCGCTGCCGCGACCAAACAGCCCGAGCAGCACATTGACGCGGTCGGGAGGGCGACCGGTGCGTTTCGCATACTCGTCCGCGAACTCCCGAACCTTGTCGCCAGCCCCGGCGGCGGCACGTTCGGCAAGCAGTTTTTCCAACGCTTTTTGAGTATCCGCATCGCCGTATGCAATGAGCCCAAGGTCCTCCCCGGGCTCAATCCTTGTGCCCATGGCGATTGCCAGATCACGGTGTACGTATTCGCTGCGCAAACGCTGCCCGTCGCGCTGCGCATCATACGGTCCTTGTACCACCAATCCGATCTGTGACCGCTGCTTCAACGCCTGGGCCAGATTATCCAGTTGCTCGCGTTGGGTTGGCGCGATTGCATCACTGCCGGGCTCGAATTCAACTTTGCGAAGCTCCTCCTCCTGCCCACCCAGCAATCCGGCGAGCAGGCGGAACGGTGCACTGACAACACGGCGAATCAGATTGGCGATCGCTGAGCGTATGACAACGCCATAGTCGAACGTAGGGCTGTTCATGTCGCCCGCCACGGGGACGGCAATGTCTATCCTGTCGTCCGGCCCCTTCAGCAAGGCAATGGCCAGGTCGAGCGGGAGATCGAGTGCATTCGGCGCTTCAACCCGCTCCCCGAGTTTAAAATCCGCGAGCATGATTTTATTTTCGCCTGCTAGATTCCCATCGACAATTTTATATTGCAGAGTGAGCCCAAGCTTGCCTGTGGCGATTTTCCTGCCGGCAAAGGTCGCCGAGTAGGCAGAAAGCGGCGGCATTTCGATGTTCTCGAAATTCGCCTTAATATCAAGAAATTTTCGTGGGTCTCTAGGGATCAGCGCGCCCACGGCGCTTGCTTCCCCGTAAGCTTCCACTTGCCCGGCCAGCTCGATATCGGCACGGCTATGAGGCGCCGATGAAATTCCCACAATTGAACCGTCGAGCGCATGCACATGCGTGGAGAAAGGCAGGATCAGGCTCAGATCAGCGAAGTCGAGCGATCCTCCCAAGAGCCGAATTTGACCGATTTCAGCGACAAAGGGAGAACCATCATGGTCATCTGCTGGCTTCCCTGGTGGTTTCCCTGCGGGAGATTGCTGATTTACCGCGACCTCGCCCGAAGGATTGCTCTTTAGAACGTCGTTGAGGTTGACGTTTCTATTCTCATCGATAACGAGCTTAATGCCGGGCTCGACCAATCGCACTTCCTTGATTGCAAGCCGATTTGGTGCAAGGGTTAGCGTTATTCTATTTGCCGAAAGCGTTTTCCAGGAAATCAGGCGCTCTTCGGTACCCGTTTCATTCAGGCGAAAATTATGAACGCTTGTACTGCCTTGGGCCGTTATCTCCGGAGACGCGCCCGCGCGATAGTTCAATTCAGCGAAAGCTGCAACCCGTCCGGATTTTAGATCGAGCGTGGTGTAGTACGAGATGACCGGGCGAAACGGTCTAAGCGAAAAGCTTGTCACGTCGAGCTTGCCATGCGCCTGTCCGAAGTCCTGCTTGAGTGTGCCACTGCCGTTGATGATCCCCTGCCTGCCGGTACGAAGCTCGGTTTTGAAAGTAATTGGCGCCTTGCTTGCGCTGTCGATATTTTCCACTGCAGCGGACACCACGTTGATGTCGAAGACAATGGGTGGTGTAAAGCTTAGGTCGGCGAGGTGGATGCCGAATTGCTCCAATTCCAGCGACCCCATCCGATATTTCCATGAGGTGTCTGGCGGTGCAGCGGAAGCAACTGTCGCAGCGGGAACAGCCGGAACAGCGCCCAGTGCCCTAGAATCTGGCTGAGAACCCTCCTTTGATTGCGAACTCGCCGGAAGCAGCAGTTGCAGCAGATCCGTCGGCCCCTCCGGCCCGCGCGTAATCGCGATACCGCCGTTGCTCATCGTTATATTCCCGACAAGAGCGGTGCGAGCTTGCGTATCGACGCGGCCACCCGCCAGCCTGAAGGAGTCAAGCGTGGCCAGCGGCGTCCCGTGCGCCTCCTGCACAGCGCCCACTGTACCGGGAGCGGTAGCAACCCCGGCATTATCGAGAGTGAGTTGTATATCCTCGACCACCACTCGAGAGGGTTCGGCTCCCGTGGCTGCGTCAAGCTTGAACTTGCTGTTTACCGCACCTACTTGAAAAACGAGCGCTGGCGATGATACGTAATCAGTGTACGCAAGCGCGACCTTTTCTATGCCGATGTTTTCCACCCGCACGCGCCATGATTGCTTTTTGCTCCCTTCGATGGCCGCGGCCTCCGCCGCATCAGCGGCATCCTCAGTGGCCGCACCGCTATCGGCGGGGGGCGCGGCATCTGTGATGGCAACCAGCCGCTGCCAGTCCAGCGTGCCGTCGCTGGCAAGGCTTGCGCTCAATTTACCATTGGACAAGCTCAGTCTCGGCACGATAAGTTCACGATCATTCAGCGCGAAGCGCGCATTGTCAACGCGGATGCTGCGCAGCGCCAGCAACGCTGGGCTGCCGGCGGGCGGCGCAACGAGAAGATTGGATATTTCCGCCTGGATGTCGGTCAAACCGAGCGTGGTCTTGCCTTGCTCTTGAGAGAAGTCATAGCGGCCGGCGAAAGCAACCTCGCCCTGCGGCTCGGCAATCCGCAATTCGTCCCGCAGGAATTGCCATGCGGTCGCGAGCTTCATCCCTTTAATGCTGAACTCCCCGCTCGAGGCCAGCGGGTCCAGCGTTAAGTTTCCCTCCCATGCTACCGTACCGCCTTTGGGTAAAGTTGCCGCCAGCTTGTAACGCCCTGCCCGGTCGGGAATTGTGCTAAACCCCGTGAGCTCCAGATTGATCGGTGCGAATGTCGTGCTCGCCGGGGTTGCGCCCGAAAGATCACTGAAGTGTATGCTGCTGTCGCTGACCAGCACATGCTCGAAGATGAGGCTCGGTGATGGCTGATCCGGCCGCTTCGGACCTTGCAAGCGTTCCACCAAGTCCATAACGTTAAGTCGCCCCTCCCGGTCAATCTCAAGCCGCAAATCGAGTCCCTGCGTGTGGATTTCGGCAAATGCCCACCCGCCCCGGAAGATGCTCGACAATTCGAAGTCAACGACCAGACGCTTGAACTTCAGCATGGCGCTGTCACTCGTTCCGTCAAGCTGAAAATCCGACATATCGAGTATGAACAGGTAAGGGTTGATGCGGACATTGCCGATGCTCGCGCGCTGCCCCAGGTGCTCTTCCGCATAGCGTGGCAGATGGCGCTCAAGCAGGTAGGGTGCGAGTAAAAAACCGCCAAGCGTATAAAGAAGCAGCAACGCCGCTGCCGCCCATGTGATTTTGCTGGCGACAACTCGGCTCAGGATCTTTTTCATATTGGTCCTGCCAATAACTTTCAAGGTGTTGAAACATCCAGATGCAAGCGACTTTCTTGGCTCATGTCATTTCCCGCACTGGCGTCGTTAGTAAGAGAAGGCCACGTATTCTTGATATACGCTCGCACAGGCCAGGCTCCCGGTCTGGGGCTGCTACTGAGACCCCCGGAGTCATCGGTGGAAAGACGCAGGCCGCACGTTAAATAAGCAAATCCGTGGGGTCCGTGCAATACGGCACAGGCCCCTTGGCAGGAAAATCAGAAGAAAACCCCGCACGCCGGGTCACGTTACGTAACCCTGCATCCAGGAAGCGCCAGCGGAATATTTTACACGTAGGCATACCCAAGCGCAGAAATATCCGCGTAGCTTCTCATTCTTCGGCCATGGATCCATAATCGCGCCATCCTGCCCGGCAGTTAACTGTTAACTTGATTTCCTGCAAATTTTTCCTATACTTGTATTCGTCAGGCCGGTGTATGTTAATGTCATTCCATCTTGTGAAGAGGGTGGTATCAGCTATCAAGGAGATAATCATGGCGAAGAAAAAAGATGCAGGAAAAGTCACTACGTTAGTCCTGGGTGAAGAAAATATATTGACAACCAAGGCAGTGGGCGAAGAAGTGCCGATGACTACACTGGCGATAGGCGAGGAGGACAAAAGCTTAAAGGAAAAGGACCAATTTACGACTCTCGCGCTGGGTGAGGAAAACCTTGACACCAAGCCCAAGGGAGCCAAAAGCAAGCCTTTGACGACGAAGCCGAAAGGCGAAGAGGGACCGACGCCAACCACGCTCGCGATAGGCGAAGAAGGACCCACCACCCTCCTTAAAGGCGAAGAAAGCCCGACCACCGAGGCCAAAGGCGAAGAAGGACCGCAGACCACACTAGCGGCCGGTGAGGAAGGTCCCTCAACGCTCTTGAAAGGAGAGGAAGCGCCTGGGACCGGGAAAACGGGTAAAAAAACACCCGCGCCCACTACCAAGCTCAAAGGTGAGGAAGGCCTCACCACATTAGTCGTCGGAGAAGAAGGCAAAGGCACCAAGGGGGGTCCAGGCGCGGGTAATCCGTTCGGCGAATTTTGATGCTGCTTATTTCGGGCGGCGAACATGATCCAAATATCGCGCATCTGCTAGAGATTACGCGCAAGCGCAGGATACCGACCTCACAAATCCTGTTTGGTCCCAACAAGCATCCATCGATACATTGGGATATTCATGCCAACCGGTTCCTGCTTGATGGCACGCCGCTTGAGCCGGGCGCAGCATTCTTACGCTATGACGTATTCAATTACATGGCGGACGCCCGCGAGCAGACAGCGTTTCGCGCACATGCCTGGTACGCGGCAGTTGCGGGTTGGGTTGCCTCGCGGGCCGGCATTCGCGCCTTCAATAGAGATGGGGAGCCCAATGTCCTGAAGCCCGCCATTCTAAGCATGGCGTTGGAAATAGGCATGGACATTCCTTTTTCTTTGGTATCGAACGACGTAAAGAGAATCAATGAAGAAGCGGGCAGCAACTTCAGGAATTGGATCGCCAAGCCGACATGCGGGGGCGAATACACACGGGTATTGGACGATTTGATAGGAAACGTAGCGCAGCAGGGCGGTGCCGCGCCAGCGCCCGCCATTATCCAGGAGCGGTTGATCTCGCCCGACGTGCGAATATTTCGTGTGGGCGGGGAATTTCTGGCGTTCACGATTGAATCAAAAGAAATCGACTACCGGATAGATGGCGACTGCAAGTTATCTGTGGTCGCAAACTTGCCGAAACGGCTGACCCGGCAATTGAAACGTCTAACCGATCGCATCGGACTTGATTTCGCGGCAGCGGACTACAAAACGTGTACCGATACAGGTGAGTTAAAATTCCTTGAAGTGAATACCGCGCCGATGTTTGTTGCATTCGACCATGCAGGAAAAGGCTGCATCACGGACGCAATGCTGCGTTTTCTTCTTCCAGCGTAAAGCGCTTAAAATAGCATCTGGCGGATCCATGCCCAGCGCTTATGCGGACGCTTCGTATTCATCCGTAACTTTTGCAGGACATCGACATGAGCCAATACCAAATTGCCGTAGTGGTCGGCAGCCTTCGCCGTGATTCATTCAACCGCAAACTGGCTACCGCAGTGGTAAGACTAGCGCCACCGGAATTTTCGTTCAAGCAGCTGCAAATCAGCGATTTGCCGCTCTACAATCAGGACGATGACGCAAACCCGGCGGAGCCTGTCAAGCGGCTGAAGGGCGAAATTGCGGCAGCCCAAGGCCTGCTGTTCGTCACGGGCGAATACAACCGTTCGATCCCTGGTGTACTCAAGAACGCCATCGATCATGCTTCACGGCCTTATGGCCAGAATGCCTGGGCGGGCAAGCCCGCAGGTGTGCTGGGTGCGTCGATCGGCGCCGCCGGCGCGGCCATGGCACAACAGCATTTGCGCAATGTTCTCGCGTATCTGGACGTGCCGGCGCTTGGCCAACCCGAAGCATTCATCCATGTAAAGGAGGGATTGTTTGACGAGGCGGGAAACATCGGCGAGGGCAGCAGGGAGTTCCTGCAGAACTGGATGGACCGCTATGTCGCCTGGGTAAAGAAGCACGCTGCTTGACGAAGCAACATTCGTCGGTAAACGGGTTCGTTCTACTTCTGCCCTGCCTGCGGTCCAGCTAAGAATGTCCTTCGGTAGAAGCCGTGGGTGCCACAGCGGTATCACCTTGTTCGTGCTGATCGGCCTGTTCTCGCGCTGCATCGTCATGTCGATCCAGGAGCCGCAGCGCCGCAGCGGTGACGCGCTCGGCGGTGAAGCCGAACCGTTTCATGGTCTCTTCTGCGGGAGCGGAGGCGCCAAACCGGTCGATGCCGATAATTGTTCCTTCCGATCCCGCAAATCGTTCCCATCCGAACGATGTCCCCGCTTCAACGGTAACGCGCTTCTGCATGGCGACAGGCAGCACCCGCTCCCGATAGCCCCCTTCCTGCTCGGCAAACAATTCCCAGCTCGGCAGGCTCACCACGCGAGCGCGTACATCCAGCTCTTTCAACCTTGCTTGTGCTTTAACGCATAGTTCCACCTCGGAGCCGGTACCGATCAGCAATACTTGGGGCGCGCCCCCCTCAGCCTCCGCAAGAATATATGCCCCGCGCGCCACCCCTGCATCCTGCGAATGCGAGCGATCCAAGACAGAAACGTTCTGCCGTGTTAACGCTAATAGCGTCGGGGTGTTCCTTTGCACCGCTACCGCCCACGCCTCGGCGGTTTCGTTAGCATCCGCAGGGCGAATAACAGTCAAACCGGGAATCGCCCGCAGGCCGGCCAAATGCTCAATCGGCTCATGCGTCGGTCCATCCTCGCCCACAGCAACGCTGTCGTGTGTGAAGACGTAAATCGCCCGCAGGCCCATGAGCGCTCCCAGGCGTATCGCCGGCTTCATGTAGTCGGAGAAGACAAGGAACGTGGCGCTGAAGGGGAGTAGGCCGCCATGAGCGGCAATACCATTGACGGCTGCGCCCATCGCGTGCTCGCGAACGCCAAAGGCAATATTGCGTCCCGCATAACCCCACACGCCGCCGACGGCGCCGGCAATATCCCGCGTCCCATCTTGCGTTTCAGCCGGCTGGAAATCGCCCTGCCCTTTCAAACCGGTGTTGGTAGAGGGGTTCAAATCGGCGGAGCCGCCAATAATATTCGGAATGCACTGCGCGAGCGCGTTCAGGGCCTGCCCCGCAGCCACTCTTGTCGAGACGGGCTTATCCTCTGGCTTCCATCGTGGCAGCCCTGCCGTAAAATCCGAGGGGAGCTGGCCACCCATAATCCGGTCCCATTCGGCGGCTTCCTCGGGAAAGGCCGAACGATAAGCGTCGAAACGCCGTCGCCACTCCTGTTGTGCCTCCGCCCCTCGTCCGATGGCTTGCCGGAAGTGGGACTGGGCCTCGAGTGGGAGAAAAAAAGAGTCGGTCGTCGGCCAACCCAATGCTTTTTTGGTGGCTGCCACCTCCTCTTCGCCTAAGGGCGAGCCGTGAGCATGAAAGGTGTCCTGTTTTTTGGGACTGCCATAGCCTATATGAGTCCGCACCAGCAACAATGACGGGCGGCTTATCTCTGCCTGTGCCTCCCGCAGGGCGGCGCCCACATCGTTCATGTCATTGCCGTCCGGTACCGTACGTGTATGCCAGCCATATGCATCAAACCGTTGGCCGACATCTTCAGTGAACGTAAGATCCGTTGCGCCAGCGAGCGAGACATGATTCTGGTCGTAGAGATAGATCAACTTGCCCAGACGGAGATGTCCGGCGAGTGATGCTGCTTCCGCGGCCACCCCCTCCATGAGGTCGCCGTCCGAGACGAGCGCATAGATATGGTGATCCACCAGGGTGTGACCGGGACGGTTATAACGCGCTGCCAGCCACGCCTCGGCAATAGCCATTCCCACGCCGTTGCCGAAGCCTTGCCCGAGCGGACCGGTCGAAACCTCGACTCCAGGGGTGTGGTGGCCCCGCTCGGGATGGCCCGGCGTATGGCTTCCCCACTGGCGAAAACGTTTAATCTCGTCCAGCGACAGATCGTAGCCCGTAAGATGCAGCAAGCTGTACAGGAGCATGGAGCCGTGCCCGGCGGAAAGTATGAAGCGGTCGCGGTCCGGCCACTGCGGATCCCGGGGATTATATTTGAGGAAGCGCGTCCAAAGAACATAGGCCATGGTCGCCGCACCCATGGGTAAGCCGGGGTGGCCCGAGTTGGCCTTCTGCACAGCGTCCATGGACAGAACCCTGATCGTATTAATACACAAATCGTCCAGGTCCCGGTCTGCTCTTGATAATCCGCTGCCTTCGTTCGCGTGTATTGCCACTTTGACTCCTTCGTTTGTGTTTGTTCTGGTCCGGTAAATGTGAAGTATGGCGGCATTTTTCAAAACTCTCTGTATGATACCCCACGTTTTTTGCAATAAAGGGAGGCGGTGTTCCTTGGTAACATTTACACCAGGTGTTTCATTGCATACCTTTCAGGCTCCGGCAACCTGAACCAATGGCGCGGCGCAGGTAAATAGCCTACCATCGCCATTTGCGCGAAGTGGAATGCTCCCTATCCCCGTGAAAGAAAGCACGCTATGGAACGAGAAGAAGAATCGCTGTGGTACAAGGACGCCATCATCTATGAGTTGCATGTCAAGACATTCTTTGACAGCAATGGCGACGGCATCGGGGATTTTCCCGGCCTGATCTCCAAGCTCGACTATCTGCAGGAATTGGGCGTGAATACGCTCTGGCTCCTGCCATTTTATCCGTCGCCCGGACGCGACGACGGCTACGATATTGCCGACTATCACAACGTCCATCCGGCAGTCGGCGAGATGGCGGACTTCCACAAGTTCATCGACGAAGCGCATCGCCGTGGCTTGCGCGTGATCACCGAACTGGTCATCAACCACACGTCGGATCAGCATCCGTGGTTCCAGGCGGCGCGGCGTTCGCCGCCGGGTTCGAGTAAGCGGGACTACTATGTATGGAGCGACAACACTTCCAAGTACAGCGGTACGCGGAACATTTTTACTGACACGGAGAATTCCAACTGGGCGTGGGATGAGGAAGCCCAGGCCTATTACTGGCACCGTTTTTTTACGCACCAGCCGGATCTGAATTTTGCCAACCCCCATGTATTCAAGGCGATCATGCATGTAATGGAATTTTGGCTCGATGCCGGGGTGGATGGCATGCGCCTGGATGCGATGCCTTATTTATGCGAGCGCGAGGGTACTAACAGCGAGAACCTGCCGGAGACCCATGCGGTGATCAAGCGCATGCGCGCCGAACTGGACAAGAACTACCACAACCGCGTGTTTCTGGCGGAGGCGAACCAGTGGCCGGAGGATGTGCGCGAATATTTTGGCGACGGCGACGAATGCCATATGGCCTTTCACTTTCCGCTCATGCCCCGCATGTACATGGCCATCGCACAGGAGGACCGCCATCCAATCGTGGAAATCATGGAGCAGACGCCGGACATTCCGGATAACTGCCAGTGGGCGATATTCCTGCGCAACCACGACGAACTGACCCTGGAGATGGTTACCGACCGCGAGCGGGACTATCTCCATCAGACCTATGCGATTGACCCTCAGGCGCGCCTCAACCTCGGCATTCGCCGCCGTCTCGCCCCACTGCTGGAGAATGACCGGCACCGCATTGAACTGATGAATCTGCTGCTGATGACCATGCCGGGCTCACCGATTCTTTACTACGGTGACGAAATCGGCATGGGTGACGACCTCCTGCTCGGCGACCGCAACGGTGTCCGGACGCCCATGCAATGGCGAGGGGGACTCAACGGCGGGTTTTCCACCGCCGATCCCGGCCGTCTGTTTTTACCGCCCATCGCCGATCCTGTTTATGGTTTCGGCGCGGTGAATGTGGAATCGCAACACCGCAACTCCTCGTCGCTGCTCAACTGGACGCGGCGGTTGATTTCGATGCGCAAGGCCCACCGCGCCTTCGGCCGCGGCACGCTCAGTTTTCTGCGGCCCGGCAATCGCAAGATCCTTGCCTATCTGCGCGGGTACGAGGATGAAATAATTCTATGTGTGGCCAATCTGTCGCGGGCGCCGCAGGCAGTGGAACTGGATTTGAGTCCCTTCAAAGGCAGAGTACCGGTAGAACTAATGGGGCGCAGCAAATTTCCTCCCGTCGGCGAACTACCGTATTTGCTCACCTTGAGCGGCCATGGCTTCTATGCTTTCCGTTTGGCCGCCGATGTGGAGGCGCCGGCCTGGCATGAGGAGCGCCCGATTTCACCGGATCTGCCGGTGCTGGTACTGGTCGGGATAGGATGGCGTACTTTTTTTAGCCGCACGGAGGAAGGCGAGGCCGTGAACCAGTTAATGGTGCGCCGGGCGCGGGATCAACTGGAGCGGCAGATCATGCCGCGCTTCTTCCGCTCCCAGCCGTGGTTCCTGGACAAGGGTGCGGCGGCGGAGAAATTCGAGTTTGGCGAGATGCGTGAGTGGTCCGTGGAATCCGGCAGTTGGCTGTTGGCCACGGTCGTGTTAACGCTCGCCAATGGTGAAGCACATCGCTACGCAATCCCGCTGGCGCTGGCCTGGGAGGACGAAGACGAAGGCCGCGTAAGCGCACTGCTGCATGCTACGCTTGCCAAGGTGCGGCGGCGCGCTCGGATAGGGATACTGTTCGACGCGTTCTGGGACGACGCTTTCTGTCGTGCGGTGGTATCGAACATGGAGTACGGCTCGACGCTGACGTTTGGCGGCGGGCAATTGCAGTTCCAGCTAACCAGTGCCTTTCCCGGTTTCGCTTATCCCGCGAGTACGGCGACGGTGATGCGTACCGTGTCCGAGCGCGGTCACCTGGTGGTAAACCTGGGCGATCAACTGGTATTGAAGGGCTACCGCTGGCTGCTCGCGGGCGTACATCCGGAGTTGGAAATGTCGCGCTTCCTCACTGAGACGGCAAACTTTACCCACATTGCGCAACTGGCTGGAACGATGGAGTACTCGGACAGCGAAGGACATCGCTCAACCCTTGCAATTCTGGAGCGCTACGCGGAGAACCAGGGCAATGCCTGGACTTATACACTGGATTATCTGGAGCGTTTCCTGGACGAATGCCATACCCGGCCGGCGCACCCGCCGGATTCACGGCATGCCGCCTACATGGACCTCATCAAGACCTTGGGCCTGCGCACGGCGGAATTTCACCAGGCCCTCGCGCTGCCCGACGCTCCGGGGGTCCCCGATGCCATCGGTGCCATTGGTACATTCGGTAGCGAGCCAATCACAGTGGACGACACTACCGCATGGGTGAACAACGTGCGCGTGCAGATGGACGCGATGTATGAGTTGCTTGAAGCGGAACTGCCGCAGCTGCCCGAGGCGGTGCAATCGATAGGCAACAGCCTGGTGGCGGCCCGGCCGAGACTCTACCGGCGCATCATGCACGCAGCGGCCCTGCCGGAAGCAGCCGGCGCCGCCAAGGCGCGTTATCACGGCGACTATCATCTCGGTCAGGTGCGATTGTCGAATAACGATTTCCTGATCGCCAACTATGGTGGTGATCCTGGGCGTCCCTGGACGGAGCGGCGCTGGAAACACACGCCGTTGCGCGATGTGGCAGGCATGCTGTTCTCTTTGTCAGAAGTGGCGGCAGCAGCGCTAGATCACATCCACGCGGTGGCTGATTCCCCCAAAGCGGGCGCAGCGCTGCAGCAGCATGCGGATAACTGGCAAGCGCTGGCAAGCCGCGATTTCTTCAAGAGCTATCGTCGGGCGATGGGGGGACACGCCTTGTTTCCTTCCGATGCGCGAGCCGCTGATACGCTTGTCACCCTGTTTATGCTGGAAAAGGCTTTCGCCAGCCTGGGCAGCGCGCTCGCCCAAAATTCGAAAACAGTGGGCGCCGCCATGCAACGGTTGATCAAGCTCACCCAGCGAAGAAGATAAGCGGAGAAGATAGGAACAAGGTTGCTTACACGACGGTATGAGATGCCCTTCGGGGCGCAGATCATGGAACAGGGCGTACGCTTCCGCCTGTGGGCGCCCGGCTGCGAACAGGTGGCGCTGTGCATCGCCCAGCACGAGGTGGCCCGGCACGAACCGGGGCGGCAGGAGCTGGTGCTGCCGATGGACGTATGCGGCGGCGGATGGTTCGAACTCACGGCGCCTGACGTCGGCGCGGGGACGCGCTATCGCTTCGAGGTGAACGGCGGCCTGCGCGTGCCGGATCCGGCCTCGCGTTTCAATCCGGATGATGTGCATGGTGCAAGCGAGGTGATCGATCCGGCGGACTTCGACTGGCAGGATGCGGCATGGCGCGGACGCTCATGGGAAGAGGCCGTGATCTATGAACTGCACGTGGGCACGTTTTCCCCTGAGGGGACGTTCGCGGGAGTGATTGAGCGGCTGGACTACCTGGTGGGATTAGGCGTGACGGCTGTCGAATTGATGCCGGTGGCGGATTTTCCGGGTGCGCGCAATTGGGGCTATGACGGAGTGCTGCCCTATGCGCCGGACAGCCGCTACGGCCGCCCGGAGGATCTGAAGGCATTGATTCAGGCCGCCCATGCGAAGGGCCTGATGGTCCTGCTGGACGTGGTCTACAACCACTTCGGACCGGAGGGGAATTATCTCTACAGCTACGCGAAAACATTCTTTAACGAACATCATCACACCCCATGGGGCGCGGCAATCAATTTCGACGGGCCGGGCAGCCGGAATGTGCGCGAGTTCTTTATCCACAATGCGCAGTATTGGCTGCATGAGTATCACTTCGACGGCCTGCGGCTGGATGCGGTGCATGCGATCATCGATGACTCCGAGCCGCACATTCTCACCGAACTGGCCGAGCGCGTGCATGCAGGCATTGGCCGCGAACGCCAAGTGCACCTGATTCTGGAGAATGACGCCAATAAGGCGCGCTATCTCGGCCACGGCCATGGACAGTATGCCGCGCAATGGAATGACGACATTCACCACGCATTGCACGTGCTTGCTACCGGTGAGACGGATGGGTATTACGCGGACTACGCTGATGAGCCGATTCGCCTTCTCGGACGCTGCCTGGCGGAAGGATTTGCCTACCAGGGAGAGGTGTCTATCTATCGCGGCCATGCGGAGCGCGGCACGGCAAGCATGCATCTGCCGCCCCAAGCCTTCGTATCCTTCCTGCAATGCCACGACCAGGTGGGCAACCGGGCTTTCGGCGAGCGTATTACGCACCTTGCGCCGGAGGCCGCGGTGCGTGCGGCAGCGGCCGTCTATCTGCTTGCCCCGGGCATACCCATGCTGTTCATGGGCGAGGAGTTTGGGGCGAAGTCGCCTTTTCGGTTCTTCTGCGATTTCGGCGCGGAACTTCGCGACGAAGTGACGCAAGGGCGGCGGCGCGAATTTGCCAGGTTTGCGCGCTTCTCAGACCCGGCGACGCAGGCTGCCATACCGGATCCGAATACGGCTCAGACCTTTCTCGTCTCAAAACTCGACTGGGGCTCGCTCACGGACGAGGTGCAGGCGGGTTGGCTGGCGTATTACCGGAACCTTTTGAAGCTAAGACAGGAAGCCATCGTGCCGCGCCTGCGTGGCATGGGAGGACATGCGGCACAGTTCGAAGTATTCGCGCTAGGCGGCCTGCGGGTGCGGTGGCGTCTCGCTGACGGCTCAGCGCTGGAGCTGCTGGCGAATTTTTCAAGCGGGAGCGCTCGCGCGGCCGGACCAGTCGGACAAACAGTGTTTGCCACGTCGATGGAGGCAGCGAAAGGCGTGCTCGGCCCATGGTCCGTGGTGTGGACGCTCGAACCCTAGCTCGATAGTTCACCTGACCGGCCCGAAAATGATCCTAAGCGGCACGCATATGGCGCCGATGAATAGAGCGATAATCAATTTATACCGCCAGCCTGTATTGCCAGTCCTTCGCGAGGGTGCCGTCGTCATCATGCCGCGATCTGGTGAAACATCCGGGCTAAAAGGAAATGCATGAGCAATCCGCTTGATCACCTGTGCGATTTGCATGGCGTGCTGCCCCGGTACAGCGATAACTGGGGCAATGACCATTACATTTCCGAGGCCGCGAAGCGTGCCCTGCTTGCAGCCATGGGAGTGGCAGCGAACTCTGACGACGAGGTCGCCGCGTCCTTGCATGCTTTCGAGCGGCGCAAATGGAAGCACCCGATGCCGCCGGTACAGGTGGTGCGCGAACTGGCGCGGCCGCATCGCATCGCCATCGCTCTGCCCGTAAGCGAGGATAAACTGGCTTATCGCTGGCGTTTGCACAGGGAGTTCGGCGTTGAGGACCGGGGCGAGTTTACTCCGGCTGTGCTGGAAGTTGCGGAGCGCTGCCATCTCGACGGCCAGGAATTCGTGCGGCGGGTGCTGGCGCTGGATCTCGCGGTGGAACCGGGCTATCACCGCTTCTCGATTGAACGCGCGGATGGGCCTGGCCTCACCGGCGAGATGCCGTTCATCGTCACGCCCGCCGCCTGTTACGAGCCGCCGGTGATCCACGGTGAAGGGCGGGCGTGGGGGTTCGCGGCCCAGCTCTATGGCATCCGCTCCGAGCGCAACTATGGCATCGGAGACTTCGGCGACCTGCGCCATATGATCGAGTTTTGCGCCGAAGCCGGTGCAAGCACGCTGCTGCTCAATCCGCTGCATGCGCTGTTTCCGGACGCGCCCGAGCATGTCACCCCATACAGTCCCTCCAACTGTGCCTATTTCAATACGCTATACCTGGACGTGGAGGCCATCGCCGATTTTGACGAGTGCGAGGAGGTGCGCGCGATGGTGCTTGCGCCGCAATTCCAGGCGCAACTGCGTGCGCTTCGCGCCACGGAACAGGTGGATTACCGCGGTGTCGCGGAGGTGAAGTCGAAACTCTTCGGGCGCCTGTACCAGCATTTCCGCAGCCGGCACCTGGCTCACAATACCCGCCGGGCTCGGATTTTCCGGGCTTTTCAAGCCGAGCACGGCGAAAGCCTGCGCAAACAGGCACTGTTCGAGGCGCTGCAAGAGTATTTCCGCGCGCAGGACAGTGCGGTATGGGGCTGGCCTGCATGGCCGGAGGCCTACCGCGACCAGCATGCATCGGAAGTGGCGACCTTCTGCGACACCCACCTAAACCGGGTGGAGTACTTCGAATACCTGCAGTGGCAGGCTTTCAGACAATTGGGTGCAGCCGGCACGCGTTCGCGGGAGCTGGGGCTCAGCGTAGGCTTGATGTTTGATCTGGCGATCGGCGTGGCGGAAGGCGGCGCCGCCACCTGGACGCGGCGCGAACTCTATGCAATGGACGCTAGTGCCGGTGCGCCGCCGGACGCGTTCAACCGTCTCGGCCAGGACTGGGGGCTCCCACCCTGGATTCCCCATCAACTGACCGCCGCGGCCTATGCGCCATTCATTGAACTGCTGCGCGCCAACATGCGTGATTCCGGGGCACTGCGCAAGGACCATGTGATGGGCCTGCGCCGCCTGTTCTGGGTTGCGCGCAGTCTGCCAGCCGCGGAAGGCGCCTACGTGCTTTATCCGTTCGAAGATTTACTTGGCATCCTTGCTCTGGAAAGCCAGCGCAACCGCTGCCTGGTGGTGGGCGAGGATCTGGGCACAGTGCCGGATGAAGTGCGCCAAGCCGTTCAGCCTATGAATGTGATGTCGACGCGGCTGTTGTATTTCGAACGGCGCGACGACGGCCGGCTGAAGCCGCCGCGGGAGTATCCAGTGAATGCCGTGGCTGCGATTACGACGCACGATCTGCCGACCTTGGCCGGATTCTGGCAAGGGCTGGATATTGATCTGCGCCACAGGCGACATCTGTTTCCCGACGACGAGACACGGAATCAGCAGATTGTCGAGCGCGCCGCAGACCGTGCGCAGTTACTGGTGGCGCTGGAGAGCGAAGGCGTGCTGCCGCCGGGCAGCGGCCTGCATCAGGTCGGCTTCCCAGAGATGACGGCGGAGCTGGCGGCGGCCGTGTACACTTATCTGGCGCGGGCGCCGTCCAAACTGCTGCTGGTGCAGATGGAAGATGGCTTCGGCGTGCGCGAGCAGCCGAATCTGCCGGGCACGATAGAGCCGCCCTACCCTTCCTGGCGGCTTAAGATGCCGCTCAATCTGGAAGAATGGCACGCTAGCGCCTATTTGCAGGGAATCTTGCTCGCGCTACGCCGGGAGCGGCCGGTATTGCGCGTACCGGACTCCGCGGATAACGAGGGCGCGGAGGGTGCAGAAGGCGTTAAGCTATGGATCCCACGGGCGACTTATCGGCTGCAATTGAATCGCGACTTCAACCTGAGACAGGCAACGGCGTTGATTCCGTATCTGGATGAGTTGGGGATCAGTCACTGCTACCTGTCGCCGTTGCTCAAGGCCCGTCCCGGCAGCCGCCACGGTTATGACATCACCGACCATAGCAGCCTCAATCCGGAGATTGCCAGCGCCAAGGACTTCCAACAATTCGTTGCCGCATTAAAAGGGTGCGGAATGGGCCAGATCATGGACATGGTGCCCAATCACATGAGCATCACGGGGGCCGACAACGGCTGGTGGCTCGACGTGCTGGAAAATGGCCCGGCATCGCGGTATGCCGGCTACTTTGACATCGACTGGTATCTCACCGCCGAGTACCTGCCCGGCCGAGTGCTGCTGCCGGTACTCGGTGACCACTATGGCGCGATTCTGGAGAATAGCGAACTCAAGCTTGCGTTCGATGCGGAGCTCGGCTCATTCAGCGTGTTCTATTACGAGCACCGTTTTCCCATAGACCCGCGGGAGTATCCGCGCATTCTGAGCTATGGCCTGGAGCGCCTGCAGGCGCGGCTAGGAGGCGAACATGCAGAGTTTCTGGACTTCCAATCCCTGATCACGGCCTTCAGCCATCTGCCGACGCGCGACGGCGTGTCCCCCCAAGCGGCCGCGGAGCGCGCCCGCGACAAGGAAGTGCACAAGCGTCAACTAGTCTCGCTGTTTGTGAGCAGCGCCGACATTGCACAATTCATTCAGGAGAATGTGGCGGCGTTCAACAGCGCCGCGCCGGACACGGCGAATTTTGATCCCCTGCACGAACTGCTGGAGGCGCAGGCCTACCGCCTGGCGTTCTGGCGTGCGGCAGCGGACGAGATCAACTATCGCCGCTTCTTTGACATCAATGATCTGGCGGCGCTACGCGTGGACAACCTGGAGGTTTTCGAGAGTACGCACCGGCTGGTACGCGAATTGCTGGCGCGTGGCTATGTGAACGGTTTGCGCATCGATCACCCGGATGGCTTGTATGCGCCCAAGGAATACTTCGAGCGCTTGCAGGCGATGGCGGCGGAAGTTTCCCCCCGGCCTGCGGGAGAGGGCTCCAAGCCGCTGTATGTCGTGGTGGAAAAAATCCTCGCTTCCCATGAGCACCTTCCGGAGTCATGGCCGGTCCACGGCACCACGGGTTACGACTTTGCGGCGGCATGCGGCGGCCTGTTTGTCGATGGCGCCGCCGCCGATCATTTTACCCGCATCTACCAAAGCTTCATCCGGGGACGGCCGGACCCGGACGAGATTGTGCGCGCGAACAAGCACCTGATCATGGAAACCGCATTGGCGGGTGAATTGCAGGTGTTGGCCACGCAACTGGCACGCATCGCGAAAGGCGACCGCCGCACCTGCGACTTCACCTTCAACAGCCAGCGTAATGCGCTGGCCGAAATCGTGGCAAACTTCCCGGTTTACCGGACCTATGCCGCGGGTTGCAAGACCTCGGCGGAAGATGCCCGCTACGTGGATTGGGCGATAGGGGTGGCGAAAAAGCGCAGCCATGCGGCGGACACCAGCATTTTCGATTTCGTGCGCGACGTGCTGTTGGCGCGGCATGCCCAAGGCAAGAGCGAGGCATACCAGAATACCGTGTGCGCCTTCGCCATGAAGTTTCAGCAGTACTGCGGCCCGGTAATGGCCAAGGCAATGGAGGACACGACCTTCTATCAGTATAACCGGCTTGTATCCGTGAATGACGTTGGCGGCGAGCCGCAGCGTTTTGGCGTATCGCTCGCCGCATTCCACCGGGAGAATCAGGAGCGAGCGCGCCGCTGGCCGCACGCGATGCTGGCTACCTCGACCCACGACAACAAGCGCTCGGAAGACGTACGCGCGCGCATCAGCGCGCTCTCCGAAATACCGGACCAGTGGAACCACGCGCTTTCCCGCTGGAGCAAGCTCAACCACAGCAAGCGCCGGAAGCTGAAGATACGGCTGAAAACGCGGCTGGAGACGCATCTGAAGACGGAATATGTGCCGAGCCGCAATGACGAGTATCTCCTATACCAGACACTGCTTGGCGTGTGGCCGTTCGATGCACCTGATACGGCTGGGCTGGCCCAGCTCTGCGAGCGCATGGAGGCCTACATGCTTAAAGCCGGGCGCGAGGCGAAAATGCAGAGTTCGTGGATCAACCCGAATATCGAATACGAGGAAGCAATGCGCGATTTCGTGCGCGCTTTGCTATCCTCCGAGCCTGCCAATCTGTTCCTGCGTAATTTTCTGCCGCTCCAGAAGCAGATTTCGCGCGTGGGCGCCTTCACCAGCCTGTCGCAATTGCTGCTCAAACTCACCTCGCCGGGGGTGCCGGATATCTATCAGGGCAATGAGGTATGGGATTTCAGCCTGGTGGACCCGGACAATCGCCGTGCGGTGAACTACGAGGCGCGGCATGCGGCGCTGCGGGCGATCAAGACCATGGAAGCCAACGAGGGCGCCGCCGGATGCGCGCAGCGCCTGATCGAGAACCTGCAGGACGGTCGGATCAAGCTCTATCTGACCTGGAAGACACTGGCATTCCGGCGCGAGTGCGAAGCGCTTTTCCGTGACGGAGATTACCTGCCCTTGAAAGTGCATGGCGAGCGGGCGGAACAGGTGTGCGCCTTCGCCCGGCATTATGGAGACGAGGCCATGCTGGTTGTAGCGCCGCGGCTGCTTGGCGGGCTCATGGGCGAACATGGCCGCCCACCGATCGGCAAACCCGTGTGGGGGGACACCTGGCTCTGGTTGCCACCGGAGCAAAGGCACGAAAAGTGGGTCAATACATTAACCGGCGAGATTTTCAGCACGCAGACGTCTGGCGAAGAGCATGGATTCGCGCTGGCTCAACTGTTCAAGGCATTCCCCTATGCGCTGTTGCGGGTGCATAAGAAGGGGATATGATCGCAGTAATCGCAAAAATTGGGTGTTATCTGCAACGGCCGTTACCAAGCTATTTGGCCCCATCAGGGCAACGTGGAATTGCTTGACGCCTGCACGTGTCTTGGCCAAAGTGTTGCCGGAACTGGAATGAGGTCGTCTTCCATCCCAAATCCAAATAAACATGTATATTTGACGACTACTTATGTATGTTCATCACACACTTAACTCTGGAGGCGAAATGAACGTTGATTATAAAGGATACAGTATTGTTTCTGGGTCGGAGTGCGACGACACCACGGGTCTTTGGAACGGCCGTTACAGGATTCTCGACGATAAGGGTGTAGTCGTTTACGAAAGCTTCGTCGAACCTTTACACGATCAGAAAAAGGCGCATGAGGCTGCTGATATCGCGGCCCGAGCATGGGTCGATCAGCGATAATTAGCCCCGCAGAGCGCAGATGCTGGGCGGCATTATCGGCTCCTCTGATCCTGCGCTTGTCTCCGGCGTGCAAGGCAATAACCCGAACGAACGCGGGCGGCTGCGCTTTGGCTTAAGCGGTTAAGGTGGTTAGAGCTGGTGCCGCATTTTTGAGGGAGAGATGGTCTGGGGCGCAGAAGCCTCAGTGTTAATCCGGGCAAACGCTCGGATCGCATAAACAGTCAAAAACAGCCTGCTCCGCGCGTCCTTTAATCGCACTCCCTTCTCTTTATTTAATGGGTTTTTTCCAGTATGTGCATTACCGCACAGTATAAGCCGCAACATTCATATTATTTTAATAGCACTCCATCCTCCGTCGCCAAAGGATCTATCTGTGTAACTGCTGGCTGACTCTGATTGCCGGAATATTAATAGCACTACGCAGAGGTAAGCAGTATTGAGATTTTTAATCTGTAATTAAGGAGCTAAAATCATGAATAAGGATCAGGTTAAAGGCACCGCAAAAGACGTTTCTGGAAAAATACAGGAAGAAACGGGAAAACTGGTGGGAAGTAAAGAGCAAGAAGCAAAGGGTCTCTCGAAACAAGTAGCTGGTAAAGCACAAAAGAGCGTGGGGAACGCTAAGGAAGCGACCAAAGATTCAACCAAAAATCGCTAATCGTCTTTGCGCATCGGCACCAATGTGGGCCTTCATGCCGAAGTGCCATTGTTTTCCATTTTCGGCTTGATGCATTTCAGGGTTGCGCGGGCGCGGCATGTTCTCGGTTGAACTGGGACAGGATCAGTGTGACGTTAGGAAGCGTGCCTTGACTCGTCAGCATTACACGCTCTTTGATAGCAGTGCGTTGGCCTCCTGCAGCAGGGCCTGCGATAGCGCGTTCTTTCTAGCAGTGACGAAAGTGCATCAATGTGCGCAGCAAACGTCGATTCCCAATGGCGGACGTCCACGTTTGCCCCTCTTGGGTAGGGCGATTCGATGCCCGCGTGCCCGCGATAAGGCCCTCCACGGCACAACCTGTCCCATCCCAGAAAGGCAGATATCGGCCCGAGAGAGCTTCTTGAGCCGTATTTGGCTTCCGAGAAACTTATTTGTAGATTCGTCGTGATAGTCTTGCGCATGGATCAGTCAAATTACCATCGTCATTTATTAACGTTCCAAGCTCTGCGTGGTTGTCAAAGCTGATGATAAATCGGCTTTTTCCTGATTAAGCAGCTCAGATACGGGGCTTCATGATGTTCCCCCTTTCCCTGGCTTTAGTATGATATTTGCATTGTGGTACGCCATCATCGGCGCATTGCTGATCACGATGGCTATCAGCGGATCTCTGCTTCAGCGACTGCCCTTGAGTACCGCAATGCTTTATCTTGCCATAGGCTTCGGCTTGGGTCCCGCCGGGCTTGGTTTGCTCGATGCAGATCCGTTTGGGCACACCGAGCTTTTCGAGCGCCTGTCGGAAATTGCGGTCATCATCTCGCTCTTCGTCACCGGCTTGAAGTTAAGCGTGCCAATGCGCGATGCGCGCTGGTATTTGCCGCTCCGCCTCGCAACGGTATCGATGGTAATGACGATCGCGCTGATCACGGTCACTGGAATGCTTGGTCTGGGTCTGTCATTGGGCGCTGCGGTGCTGCTGGGCAGCATTCTCGCACCCACTGACCCGGTGCTTGCCTCCGACGTGCAAGTCGAAGACGCAGGTGATCGTGATCGGATGCGCTTTAGCCTGAGCGGTGAAGGTGGCTTAAACGATGGAGTGGCCTTCCCCTTCGTGATGCTGGGACTAGGGCTACTTGGTTTGCATGAGCTAGGTGCATGGGGCTGGAAGTGGATCGTAGTAGACGTTATCTGGGGTATATGTGGGGGTCTTGCCATCGGCGGTACGCTCGGCTATCTCTTGGGCAAGCTCGTAATCTATTTGCGTGTGCATCACCGCGAAGCGCTCGGACTCGATGAGTTCCTTGCTCTGGGCTTGATCGCTCTTGCCTACGGCGCGGCGTTGCTAGCACACACCTTAGGTTTTGTCGCGGTGTTCGCAGCTGGTTTGGCGCTCAGACGCATCGAAGAACAACCGACTGACAACGCTGTCCTGCACGAAGCGCTACAAGAGGCGTCAAGCAACGTTGAGCACCCCCCAACCGAGGCAGAAGACGTAGTGGCCACCGATCCTGAACACGCCACCTCCTACATGACGCATGCGATGCTTGGCTTCAACGAACAACTCGAGCGCATTGGTGAGATTACCGTCGTACTGATCATTGGGGCGATGCTCTCATACACATTCTTGCCTCCCGCCGCGCTGTGGTTTGCGCCGTTGCTGTTTTTGTTCATTCGGCCGGTAAGCGTCTGGCTTGGATTGCTCGGTTCGCGCTCCACGCGCGAACAACGCTGGCTCACTTCTTGGTTTGGCATTCGCGGTATTGGTTCGATCTACTATTTGATGTATGCAATCAACCATGGCCTGGAACCAGCGCTGGCGCAGCAGCTGGTCGCTATCACCCTCATCGTGGTGAGCGCATCAATCGTGGTGCACGGCATCTCGGTAACGCCGCTCATGCGTCGCTACGCCCGTCGAGCAGAAAAGCGCGCGAGCACCACGTCAGGATGAAACTCAATCTCGGCCGCTCCTCTTCTTTCGACGCATCGAGGCGTGCGGACAAGTAGCAGCGGCTCAGGCCTGGCGCTGCAGCAGCACGATCGACCGCGGCGCTACCTTGAGTTTGGCGCCGGCCTGGAGCGGTGGATTATCGTTGATCCAGCCTCGGACGGTGTCGAGCACGTTCAGCCAGCACAGACCCCAACGGTTCGCAGGCAATGTAAAATCCAGTGCTTCGTAGTGACCGTTGAAGATCAGGTAGAAGCTGTTGTCGGTAACCGGTTCGCCGCGGGCGTTGGGGTTGGGAAAGGTTTCGCCACTGATGAAAATTGCCAGGCTTCTAGTCAACCATCCATCCCAAGGCTCCTCGCTCGCCTGTTCGCCGGTGTGACTGAACCAGGCGATGTCGTTGCAGTCCGCGCCATGGATGGCCCGGCCCAGGAACCAGCGGCGGCGGCGGAAGACCGGATGGGCTTGACG
>JALYOY010000062.1 GCA_030856655.1 Pseudomonadota bacterium
ATTTTGGTGGATTGTATAGGATTATCTTGGACGCGTATATTACGTAACTTATTGTTATGTATGCTACGTTATGAATTGTTCTGGATTCTGCTGGACTATGATCAGGCGGACACCGCCTCCGCCAGAGTTATAGTCTCACAATATTTCATGTACCCTCTTAAACCCTTTATTCAAGCCGCTTTCACCTAGCTTTACCATATCACACCGTATCATTTGACCCATAGAACTCTCATCATTGGTCTTCTAGGGGTACATTTTGGGGCACAAATATAGACTGAGGTATTGAAAGCTATTCTCCATAAGCATTTCAGTGGCATATTCGATGGACGCACTCGCTTCAGCGGGTTCTTTTTTTGGCGCTAATCATTTGTTGGCCTCAATTGTCTTTCTTGCGCTTAAGCAATTTGCGCTATAAATAATTAGGCATGGCCAGCTTGAAGATTTGAGAGTATTTTAATCGAGAAATGTTGTATTTAATGACGGAAGGAGAGTCTCATGAAAAGAGTAATCTTGAAGAAAGTGACATTGGCGCTGGCAACAGCGGGATTACTGAGCAGTGGTGCGACGCGGGCAACACTGCTTGATCGGGGTAGCGGTATGATGTACGACGATGCGCTGAACGTGACCTGGTTGCAGGATGCCAACTTCGCCAAGACTAGCGGCTATGATGCCGATGGACAGATGACCTGGAGCGCTGCTAACACGTGGGCGGCGAATCTGGTGTACCACGACAGCGTTCGCAATGTCGATATAACAGATTGGCGGCTAGCCTCCAACATACCGGTTGGCGCTGATTGGAACTACAACTTCACGTTCGACGGCAGCACCGATTTTGGGGACAACATCACCAGCCCGGCCTCCGAGCTGGCGTACATGTACTACGTCAATTTGGGACTGAAAAGTGATTTCTCACCGGCAGGCACTGTTCAGCTTAATAATGGTGTATTTGCTGACGGTTCATCCGCCGGTGTTTTAGGCACTGGTCAGGATGATATCGGCCTGGTGCACAACCTCCGGTCAGGAAATTATTGGTCTGGTACGGTGTACGCTCCTGATCCTGCCATCAACGCGTGGGAATTCTTTACCTTCACCGGTCTCCAAAGCTTCAGCCCCCAAAGCAGTGAGTTCTATGCTTGGGCGGTTCGCCCCGGCGATGTCGCAGCCGTACCAGAACCAGAAGCCTACGCCATGCTGTTGGCCGGCTTAGGTCTTCTCGGATGGCGACTTCGCCGGGCGTAGAATCAAACAAAACCAAGCAACATATTACCCGCCCCGAGCGGGTTTTATTTTGCTTCAATCCACTTTAACCGCCTCCATAGCTGACCAGAATTTAAAGCGGTTCTTTCCCTGCCTTGCAGTCATGCGCTTGCACATAAACTGCATCCTCCGAATACCGGTACCTCTATCACAGTTTCCTGAAACTCCTCCTTTGATGTCTCAGCATTCGGCAATGTTTTGAGCACCTCTGATTAATGGCGGACGCCTTCCCCGCCACAGTTAGAGCCTCCCACTGCTTCATATCCCTTCTTAAACCCTTTATTCAAGCCAATTTCCACTAGATTTTCCCTCTCATACCATATCATTACCTCTTGCGCTAACCGCCGGAACTTACCGGCAAGCCTCCTTACTTGTGCGGCAGAGCCCTCAGCTCAAAAGGCTGAGGGTTTGTACTATGGGGATAGGTAATGCCACCTAGACCTAAAATCTATTTGCCGTGCTGTTGGATGCAATGCCCTTAAAGATAAGCCAGGGTACTACACAAGACATGAGCATCTAACACCCAAGGCGGGGGGCAATAAATCAGAAAAAAGTTTATCCAGAATGGGTGGTAGGGCTCGCCAGCTCCCCCGTGACACTCTGTTTCAATCAAATCCCTTATGCGCACTGTGCGAGTGCAGGGATCACTAGGCTGGCAACAGAGCGTGATCACATCATCCCACTATCTGAGGGAGGCACATAAGAGCCTGGCAACACTCAGAGGCTGTGCCATGGCTGCCATAATCTCAAGTCCCAGCAAGATAGGTCAAGGGCTAGGCATATCGGGCAGAGTGGGCAGGGCGGATAAATCCTCATGACCCCTACCCCTGGACACCGTACTAAGTCTTTTTCTCACATCCCCAAAATAGAAGATTGAATATGGCAGGCAGACTATAGCTCCCATTTTTCCCGTGTTTTGTCGTAAATTCTACAGAAAGCGGCATGTCTTCTGACTAGCTGAAGGCCATTCCATGCATCTTGTTTGCTAATGTAGCCCTCGGATCCCGTCGCTATAGTTTGGTGGGTAGCGGTATGGAGATTCCAATACCACTGATTGTTTGTCTTACTTTGAAACAGTATGAAATACATAGAGCGCCTCGAGTGCGTTTTCAATCCCTTGCAGGGGCATGTTGGATGTCAGCAGAACGACTCGCTGGGAGTGCAATATTAACGAGTACTAAAAATCGATCCAATTGGACTGAGGTACACCCTTGAAGTTACAAGCGATAAAAAAACCAGCTCAAGGCGGTATGCGTTGAAAGGGGTTAGTTAACAATAGACACCCGGCGCGCAGAGTCACCTACGGCCGGGGGCGGGGCATTTCCTGGGAGGGCCAAAAATCCCCGCACTTGCATGTTACTGGATTGCTAAGGCTTTACTATTGGACTGAGGTACATGCTGGAGAGAGCAACAAAATCAGCGCGGGGCGGGTTAGGAAGCCTGACGTTGTACTGTGGAATAGAATCGCCGCCAACGGCATACAGGCGTATGCGTATCTACGCCCAGAGCGCTCTGTATTGCTTACTTCTAAGATGCATATTACTCATGTATCTTATGCATTAAATGGTCATTGAGCATTAGCGTAAAAGGTCGCGATTATAATTTTTGGGGCTTGATTGGCCGTGACCATTTTGAGACGGATTGCTGTATTGATTCGGATGGGTTTTTTGTTGCCCTGGATAGGGATTCACGCCGCCACGTGTGCTGTTACTATCGACGGTGGTGTTATTAACGCTAGATGGAGAATGCGGCGTGACATAGGTGCTATCTCGGCGGATAGGGCCGCTGCCGGTTTGATCTGCAAAAGCGGAAATATTAACCACTGTTAAGACGGCTGCCAATACTAATTTATTCACTTTTTTCTTCTCGTAAATGCGGCATCGGACGCTGCCACTTGCGTTCGAAGACATCTTACGAGTTCAGGACGTGCCGCGCATTGTACTGAAGTACACTGGCATGATTAATAATGGAGTGTGAGGGTGAAAAAAACCAGCCGAGGGCGGGTTTTTGCCTATGCTATAAACTTAACCGCTTTGAGTTCGTATTGGGAAATTGGGCAAGAGCCCTGCCGACTGGTCTAAAGTGGCTGTATCGGCCTAATGGAGAGGCAAACCCTTACGCTGAATTTGGGTAGCACCCCGCGCTACGTTCAAACTGGATTTTATGAGTGGCAGCATGAGATAATTGGCGCAAGCTAAGACTCATCCTCCGGAAATCGATTTTCGAGATACGATTAGAGTTGGGGATATCTGGGCGCTAAAAATATATCCCGAATCAGTGCAGGTGACTATCGTTACGGTCTTGGGGAACAATAAATTTCAAGGGAGAATCGAGTGTTTTGGATCAAGGCCACCTACCCTGTCACCTTCGTAAGGCCAACATCTGGGAGAATCTTTTCTGGCCTCGCCACCACGCCTCTATAAATTTTTTACCTCGCAGGATGAATATCCGACCGCTCTACCACCTAGGATGGGACCAATCCCGATTACTTTCCGACTAGCAGCAGGCACCTCACAGCTTTGACGTTCTTGTCGAATATGTGCCATGCCAGCGGTCAGGCTTATTAAAATTATCCGCCATTTAATCAATATGATTCCAGTCTCGTCATCTATTGCCATAATTCAAAGGTCCTGAATTTTTTCCTTCTGAAAAATGTTACTATTTTAATATCATGACTACCCTGATGCCTGCGCGACTAATGACTGCCGATTCCGCGTTGACTCCGTACTCGGAGTTGGTATGGCTCATCTAACTCAAACCCCCTTAGGAAAAAGGGAGGTAGGAAGAAAAGGATAGACTGATATTCTGTCAACCTGCAATAATCTTCTGATTTTAGTCCCAGCACGTCCGGTAGCCATCTTGATTTGCCGCATGGCCGTCTATTTACTTATTATCACGAAGAAGGAGCAAGCAATGTCAAGTGTCGGTTACCACGAGCCCATTGAGGAGCTATCCAATGAAACAAGGGACATGCACAGGGCAATTGTTTCATTGATGGAAGAATTGGAGGCGGTTGATTGGTACAACCAGCGTGTGGATGCCTGCAAAGATGGGGAACTCAAGGCAATTCTTGCGCATAATCGCGATGAGGAGAAGGAACATGCCTCCATGGTGCTGGAGTGGATTCGACGTAAGGACCCAACGTTTTCGACGTACCTGAAAGGCTACTTGTTTACCGAAAATCCGATCGCGCATAAGTAAGCAGTAAGGTAAGCAGTAGGCCTATTTGCTAGATTAGCCTCATGTAGGCGGATAAATGCCGCCAATGATGAGCTACCTTTAATATAGCGCGTAGAATCGATCCCGAACGATCTTTCCATCCTTCCAGTGCTGAACGGCTACCTGATCGAACTTCTTGTGGCCGAGGCTCTTATGTTTGTATTCATAATGCCACTCGGTCATCGTGACGTCCTCACCCACGGCGGTAGCTACAATCTCCGCCTTAAGCCACGCTTCAACTCCTAAAAAAAAGTCCGCCTCCCGATCTTTGGCTTTCTGAAGGCTCGTTGCTACCACATCATTTTTCTCTATTATCACGCAGTCTGGGTGGTAATACTTGTCCATGGATTCCTGGATCTCACCCTTCAGAATCATGTTGTTTAAGTCCTCCAGCATCTCTTTCAAGGCCATTGTTTCCTCCATCAAGTGGATTGGGATTAGTTACTGATGAACCGTGGACCGACCCATCATTAGTGCGTGGTCCCAAATGTACCGGCAATGTAGCGTAACCAGAAGCGTGCCTGTTATA
>JALYOY010000232.1 GCA_030856655.1 Pseudomonadota bacterium
GCGGCTGGCAATTCAGGTTGTCATAAAGACGCGCGCAGGCTACCTGGTTTTCCTCCTGACTCTGGGGCACGCTGAATGGATTACAGGCAGTGATGAAAGCAGCACATTGATGATCCGATACGGCAAAAAGCCGCAACAGCGGCTCGGAATACCGGTCAATACGTAGCCTGATTGCATCAGCCCCGGCCCCTACCTGATAGCGAGCTGAGCGATAAGCAGCGATGAGGTCTGGAGAAACTTGAGATTTATTTTTTTTCACGAAACCGTGCACCCGGGAAACCGTACCTTAGTCCAATGGTCAACAGTTTTGAAGTCAGTCAAATTTGGAGCCGTTTCTTAATACTAATGTTTCTTAATGCTAATCAATGCATGGCTGTCAACTTTACGGCCTTATATTCGTTATAGCGCAAATTGCTCGACAACGAGTGCTTAACAGCGGTATGTCGGACGACCACAGAATGCATGGCGATGCTGATTCCATCAGCTCCTTATTCAGTAAGAAGGAGAGAATAGAGCGAAATGAATGCTTATCTTGAAATAAAGCTGCGACCCCACCCGGAACGCCTACCTACCACCCTTATGAGCGATCTCTTCAGCAAACTGCATGGTGCGCTCGCCGCCCACGGCAGAAAAAATATCGGGGTGAGCTTCCCAGACTCGGACGAGGAACATGGAACACTGGGGACGCGGCTGCGGCTGCATGGAAGCGAGAAGGATCTCAATAAATTGATGAAGTCGGGCTGGATAGCGAAAATGCAGGGTCATGCAAGCGTGGGTGAGATCACCGCCGTTCCCAATCATGCAAAATACCGAGCGGTCCGGCGTGTCCAGGCCAAAAGCAACCCTGAACGAGAACGGCGCCGCTTCATGGCTCGGAAAAGAGTCAGCGCCGAGGTAGCGAAACAGGCCATACCCGACAATACCGCGCAACGACTGTATCTGCCTTATCTCGTTCTAACCAGCCAGAGCACCGGGCAGCGGTTTCGTCTTTTTGTAGAACATCTGCCGATTCAGGAGCGAGTTGTAAGCGGCACATTTGGCGGTTACGGCCTGAGCCCGGTAGCAACGGTGCCGTGGTTCTGAGCTTTTTTAACAATTCGCTTTTTTAACAATTCATATATCAATTAGGTAATTTATACTTCACTGCCGGTCAGGCAGTTCCTGGTTAGGGAAAGGTAAATTCGTTTACTGCCGGTCAGGCAGGGCATTGTCAAGTCTCCTCCGGACCCCACATTTTACTTCAAGCCGGAGGAATTTTCTTCGGCTAATGTCACAGTTATCTTCGCTTTGTGAAGAATAAGGAATACAGGATTACATGGTTATCGCAGAAAGGGTTGAAGATAAAGCCGAAGGAGTAACTCAGGCCATTCATTCGGAACCCTCCCCGAGATGATAAGGATAACAGTAGGGATAACTTCGGTTGCATTATGCAATCAATCGATTATACTTTTGTTGTGCAACCAACCATGCGGATGGAACTCTAATTTCTGATGGGCCGATTTCGAGGATTTTGAGGGTTGAGAGGCGCTTGGAATATTTAGATCGGCTCTATAGATAGACTTAAATTCGATTATCGAATAGCGTAAGCCCGCCCCGAATCAATAAGGCGAGACAGTTTAACCTTGAAAGGTGAATTTTTCCTCTGGGCGGTATAAATCCCGCCTACCGTAGTGTTTTTGGTGCCTTGATCCAACGTATGAGTTTGGCGCGCGGAGCAAGCAACCTAGATTAAGAGGAGTAATCATGATGATCAAACAAATATTGCAAACCGGCGCATCCGCTCTTATCCTCGTCGCAACGTTTTACTGCGGCGCAGCAGGGGCGCATGGGAAGGTGGCTATGGAAGAAGATACCTGCATGCGCCGGCTGGGAGACAACAGCATGGTGCACCTAAGCGCCTATCAGCCGCAACACGAGCCGAGCGGCCACTACTGCACGGAAATACCCAAGGAAGGCGATACTTTTTTGGTGGTAGATCTCGTAGACCAAGCGCTCCGTGACATCCCCGTAGGGATACGGGTCGTCAGGGGAACCAGCGAGATTGAAGATGAGACGGTGACATACGTGCGTCCAAGCTATCACCCTGACGGAGTGATCAGGGGCGAAACCAGTCTGGATCAGGGCGTGTATACAGTATTTATCACGGGAGAGGGGGTTCCTCCCGTGCATTATCAGTATCCATTACGAGTAAAAATGGTTAACTATACGAATATCTTTCGTGCTGCGATAGGGCCGCTGATAGCATTGCTGCTGCTGACCCTGTTTGGGTACAAGCTCATGAAATCGGAGCGGGTGCAGCGTTGGAAAGCTTCCCGCCTCTCATAGACAATTACAATGCGCCGTTCCACTGGCGGACAGCCGGTCGAATATAAAAGAGATCGGCTGTAACAAGGCCCGCTTACATATTTTACCGCCCTCCTCCATAGAGGCTAATAGAACAACTATTGGCCTTTCCTCACCTGCTCGTTTTTCGCTCGATTCTTAAGTTTAACAACTGTTAGACTATTGGTCCGCCGAACGAACAGTACAGACGCCACACAGGCGAATGCTGGAATTCGGCGTAAGCTGCGAGCGCGCATACGATATTCACCTATCGAGAACAATCGGAGAAGTTAAAATCCGCTAAGAAAAATGCCAGCCATGAGCAAAAAAGACAATCAAAAAAAAGCGAGAGGACCTGTGCCTCAGATATCTAAGAAAGACTATGAGGATACTCTCTACAAGCTTCAGGTTGAGCTGGTCAAACTGCAGCGGCACTTCATCAAGTGCGGCGACAAGATTCTGATCATCTTTGAGGGCCGGGATGCGGCTGGTAAAGACGGCACGATCAAGCGCATCATTCAGCATCTGAGCCCGCGCGAAACGCGCGTAGTTGCGCTTGGCAAACCCTCGGACAGGGATCGCAGTTCATGGTATTTCCAGCGTTATATTTCGTACCTGCCCGCAGCCCAGGAACTAGTATTATTTAACCGCAGTTGGTACAACCGGGCGGGGGTGGAACCGGTAATGGGCTTTTGTACCCATGCCGAGTATGAAGAATTCATGAGTTCGGTGCCGGAATTCGAGCATATGTTGGTGCGTTCAGGCATTAAACTTCTGAAGTACTACCTCGACATCAGTAAATCCGAACAGGCGGAGCGGCTGAATGATCGCAAGAAAGATCCACTCTCGCAATGGAAAATAAGCGCTCTCGACGAGCATGCGCTCAAGAAATGGAAAGAATACGGCCTGGCCCGCGACAGGATGCTGGCCCATACGCATAACCTTACCTCGCCATGGACAATCGTGCATGCCGATGATAAGCAGCTGGCGCGGATCAATATCATCAAGGATTTTCTCAGTCGCCTCGACTACGCGGATAAAGACGAGCGGCTGGTCCTGCCGGACAAACGCGTCGTAATACTCTTTGATATTTCTTTTATCGAAGAAGGCCGCTTGGCGTCGTGATCCTGAATTCGGCAGTTGACCCGCTTGTTTTCAAATCATTTGCTCGGCCAAGGCGCCCCTCGGTAGCGCCGCCGAAGGCACGCCCTCACCCATAGCCGCCTCCCTTATTTCTCCCCTTTAACATCGGCGTGCCGCGCTGTGGTTGATGGCGGTAATCATGCTTCTGGTAATATTTCCGTCATATTTCTGTTTCATGCCATATGCTAGTCTCAAGATCTGCTATGTTGATATCTGGAGGCTATCTGACCAATCGAATGGAGAGAAAAATGTTTATATCACATAAAAAATTAATAGGTGTGGCCGCTGTATTGGTTGCGTTAGTCAGCGCTGCCGGTGTAGCAGATGCTGACGCAATAATAAAAATTGATGGCTCCAGCACCATGTATCCCATCACCGAAGCGGTAGCAAAAAATTTTGAGATGGCCCAAAAAGGCGCAGTCAAAGTAACGGTCGACATCTCCGGTACCGGTGGCGGCTTCATGAAATTTTGCCGCGGTGAAATAGACATCGCCAATGCTTCCCGCCCCATTCAGAGAAAGGAAATGAAGGCCTGCAATAAGGCCCGCGTGGAATACGTCGAATTGCCGGTGGCGTTTGATCCCATAACAGTAGTGGTGAATCCGAAGAATAACTGGATCAAAACCATAACCGTCGCGCAATTGAAGAAAATGTGGGAGCCAGCCGCTCAGGGTAAAATCACCAAATGGAGCCAGGTGAACCCGGCATGGCCCGATGAGACATTCAAGCTCTACGGCGCGGGCGCGGATTCCGGGACTTTCGATTACTTTACCAGGGCCATTGTCGGCAAGGCAAGATCAAGCCGTGGCGATTTTACCGCATCCGAGGACGACAACATGTTGGTGCAGGGCGTCGCAAACGACAAGAATGCACTGGGCTTTTTCGGTTTCGGATACTATATAGAAAATCAGGACAAAGTTCGGGCTGTCGCTATAGATGATGGTAGAGGCGAAGGGATCATTCCATCTGCTGAAACGGTAGAGAACGGAACCTACCAGCCTTTATCCCGCCCCGTTTTCATTTATGTGAACATGAAGGCGGCGGAGAAACCCGAAGTCAAGGAGTTTGTTGCGTTTTATATGAAAAACGCCTCTGCCTCAGTGAGAGAAGTCCACTACATCCCCTTGCCGCCCAGAGCTTATGCCAAGAATATGGAATTCTTTAAGACGAAGAGGTTGGGTACTGTATTCAATGGCTTTTTGCCGGTGGGCCTCACAATCGATGAGCTGCTCCGGCGAGAACGCTTTCAGGGAATGCTCGATGACGATATGGGCTTCAGAATCGATGAGCTGCCCCGGCGAGAAGCCCGCCTTTATGAAAATTAGATATATATGAATGCAGTAGGCTCACCACGACAATTGCGTGACATCTGCCACTGTCGTCTTACGTCGGAACCCGTCAAGGTGCTTTTCAACTATGAGTTGACGGACACGCAATACTGGGTTACCTTCGATTCACGAGTACGCCTATCCCGGTGCCTCCAGAGCCGTGCTGCTGATTCTTGCCGGTATTGCTCCTCGCCCTGTGGGGCCGCGGTTCGCAACCGGCGCTCATCCAATTGTCGCGGCTCGAATCAGCTTAAATCGATCGGTCGATTGATGTGGTAGACATAGTGGGCCCGATCATCGATCGGATTGTCGGGTCCAAGCAGGCCCTCTGCGACCCGCTTGAAGCCAGCTCGCTCTAACGCTCGCCACGATGCCTCGTTCGCTGCGTTGACCGGCACGATGACAGCGGGTGCAGACGGGTAGTCCCGCCAGATGGCTTTGACGGATTCCCTTATCATGCCTGCACCTACGCCGCGCCTAAGTGCATCCGGCTCGCCTACCAGGTAATCCATGCTGAGCGCCTCGTTTTGGGCCACCAAAAGAGGAGCCAGCTCGGTCACGTATTCGGGATTGTCATCAAACAAATAACGCTGGACCAGCCCAATCGGTCGCTTTTCTGCCATCACGACAAAAATATCCGTCGGATCGGCGCCGTCCACAGGCGCACCGAAATCCGCCTCGACAGCTTCCGGCGTTATGCCGTGATTCCACCAGCGTGCCACATGCGGTTGGGCAAGCCAACCACGCAGGAGCGAAAAATCCGCGCGACGAAGGCGCCGGAAGGTTAATTCCAATTCATTCTCGCCGCGAGGGGCGCATGCGCATCAGAGTCCTCATTGCTGCTGCAATGGTTTGGGTCAGCGAATCGCCGGGTTGCTGCCGGCCTACAGTTGCTCATACGCTTGTTCGGCATCGCTGGCCGCAGCAGTTCAAGAGGCATGCTCTGCATGGTTCGCTCTTTAGTCGCGTTTCATATTCCCTAGCTCGATTGTGATGTTTTTTTAGGAGGCGTGCAAACAACCGTAGCGCCCCAGTTTCATTGATCTGCTTGATCTGCTCGTGCTCGTTCAGGTATCTGCCACACATGGATGCTGCGTGTTACTTGAATAGTTCAGATCCGCTTAAAACACTTTAAACATAATAATGTTGACAAAGTATGCAACAATTGGTAACCTTGAATCTCCGATGTTACTTCGCTTCACACATTCTGGTCGATAGAGATTCACGCAAGGTGCCGTATGAAAACAAAAAAAATTCCAGCGATTACAGCTGTCCTTGGCTTATTGGTTTCGTGCACGCCAATGAGCCCTTACGAGGCTATTGACAGTCCCGTTCTCCATAAAGCGGTTCAGAATGCCAGAACCAGCAGCGATCATGACGCTTTGGCAAAGAACTTTGAAAATCTAGCCCGCGAAATGCAGTTAAGGGCCGCGGAGCAAAGAAGGCTGTTTGAGCATTACCAGGACAAGGGATATTTATATGGCCGGCAAGCCCAAGATCAGCAATCACATACATGGGCTTTGATGCACAGGTATGAGCAAGCTGTAGAAAAAAGTTTTGCTAAAGCGGCCGCTCACCGGCAGATGGCGGCGGAGCTCGCGCGGGATGACGCACGGGATGAATACGCTAGCCGTGTCCGGCAAAATACTAACGCCCCCACTGCAAACTAAAGGCTAAACATAACAATTAAGGCGACCTTATTTTCGCCCATCCGTAGCAGCGTAGAAAGTCGAAGAAGCTACAAAACGGAAATGGCACGGACGGCACGATGACGATATACAGCTAGAACACGGGCCTAGTAATCGATTCGTTCGATGGCTGTTCATCCGAATGCGCGAATAGGGCGGTTGCATGGAAGCCTTATCAATCAACTGAAAATGGCTTCGGCATTATGCTACGGAGATGCTTTTGATAAAGAAATGGTTCCCGCTGATTCTTCTTATTGTCTTTACATCAATCAGTGTTGGTGCGTTAAGCGGATTAGCGAGAAATGTGGCCCAGAAAAGGACCCTTTTCAGTGATCCATTATGCCGGGTAGTATGGAAAAAGAAAAAGCTGTATCAGATTGCACAAAATATGGTTCAGGCGATGGAGTGACCCCCTGGAGCTGAAAACTGTCAAACAATAGTTTTACAGGGGTCCTGCGTTATCGCGCAGGCTGCCGCTGGTGCGTCAAGGTGCGCTACGGCACCAGAGGTGAGATAAGGCAAGCCAAGTTGGTGCCGATAAGCTGACGAAATCCTTGTGGGGAAGGCATCAGGCTATGCCGGCTATGATAGGCTAGCGACGATCACTCCGGCGGCATCGCTAGCCATACAATATCGTTATTTGCGTAGTTTTATCGAGAATCCTCCACTATTCACCAGCGGCAATGCCTATCTATTGGTTCGGCGGGCAAGAAAGCTAAAGCCAACGCTGTGGTTGCCCCGGGGCGCTTTTCAGGTTCCGCGATGCGGTTGGGCGAGCTTCATGCCCATCCGGTTTTCGTGATAGATATCCATCACTCGCGGCACATAAGCTCTGGTCTCTTGAAACCCGCATTGTAAGCAGCCAGCGCAAGACTTACATTGCCATTAAACAGTTTCAACAAATTACTCAAGTATCTGGCGCCGGCATGAAGGTTTTGTATGGGATCGAAACGGTCGGTAGCGCCATATCGCCGCGCGGTTTCAGGCATTAGCTGCATCAGGCCCGCGGCACCTTTTCTCGACAGAGCCGTGGCATTGTAAGCGGATTCTACAGAGATCACGGCATGGATCAGCGCGCTTTCCAGCACGTAAGTCCGGGCAATTTCTTCGATGATGGCGCCATAGTGAACTTTCAGGCGCGTCTCGGACCGGCGGTCGCCTGTACCAGCCATTGTTTTCTTGCCAACGGCGGGTGCTGTAAATGGAACGTAGCGTGCATCCGTCGGTACATTGCTGAAATGTATGACGCCCTCTTCGTCGGTAAACCAGTAGATGTTCGCGTTGGCCGGCTGCACCATGCCCCACGTTAGTAAAACCGCAAACGCGAATGTAGATGGCGCGAAAAGTCTCATGGTCATATTAGATCAGTAAGCCTTCATTTTCAAAGGCTTATATCCAAGCGGGATCACGAAATCGCTACATATTGCGGAGCAGATCGAGGTAGAAACCCGGGTATAACCCAGATAATAACCCTAGGCCAACAAGTGGTCGCCTGGGTTGTAATCGTATGAAAAGGACTTCCGGGTGCTGAAAAGAAAAGCCACAAAGGATGCCCCATCCTCTATGGCCCGGGATCACGCTCTGTTTAAGCAGTCTTGCGAGGACGCGATATAAAACCCATCAGACCCAAACCAGCCAATAGCATGGCATAGGTTTCGGGTTCGGGCACGGGGGCGACGTAGCCTGCCAGATCAACCGCTGACGCCTTGTAGGCGTGCAGCACGCCGGGGATGAGCGCATAACCGGTGGTGTCGGTGACCGGAGTTGTCGTCATAGCACCATTGCTGTCGATGCTAAAGCAGTTGTTCATGGTTTCAAGGTCGCAGGACATGCGCGCTCCCGTTGCCGGGTTGAAGAAAATATCGAACTGGGTGCTGCTATCGTTCTGCGAGACTGAATAGTCATTGTCCGTCCCGGCAAGCATGAGATAGGAACCATCGTTGAGTTTCGGGCCAATGGCAAGGCCTTCCCACTTTTCCGGCACCTTGCCGCCGAGTTCGGTCAGCGTGTCGGCGGCGAGGTCGATGAAGGGTGTAAGGTTCTTGCTGACAGCCGTAAACGCCGCGCCCGAATCAAGATCAATTGCCGTCACGTCAGTAGCACCAGCGATGTCAATCACGAAAACTTTCTTGTTTTCTGGCGTGAACTCCGTATCTAGCCCCAGGCCCCGGTTATTGCGCTCAAGTACCATGAATTCATGATCGTTGATTGCCAGCAGCGCGGAAATGCCGCGACCCTGGCTGGAGCCTTCCATTTCATAGGCGTATTGGGCCACGGCGGCACCGCTGGTGTTATCGAACTTGACAATGCGATCGTAGACGCCGCTGCCGCCGCCCTCGTCCAGCATAGCGCTTTGCAGCATGGCGTAGGTATACTGACCGTCCGGGCTGGTGGCGAGACCCTCGAAGCCACGGTTGGTGCGCTTGCCGGCAACATTGTCGGTATCGTTGGCGTAATTCGATACATTGGCGGCATCGCGCGGCACGATGTTGGCAGGGGTGGCGAAAGAGCGAAAAAACTGCCCCTCGCGATCAAATTCATGCAGGGACGGACCGTATTCATCGGATACGAGAAAACGGCCGTTAAGCGGGTTGACCACGAAGCCTTCAGAATCGAAGGCATTGCCCAGCACGTTGCTGGGACTGGGCGCCATGCCGTTGAAAGCATTGGCGCCATTCATGAATTTGATGGTCTGCGCCACCTGAAAATTGGAAATGGCGCCTGTATTCGTGTCCACATCCAGAGTAAAACGCTGCACCCGAGTGTCGTAACTCAGCGTGCCGCCACCAGGACCACGATCAGACAGTCCCCACCACTCGTTGCGGTTGGTATCGTAGTAAATATCGGAGAAGAAGCCCAGGCGGCCATTGTTGACGCTGGCGCCGAATTGGTCGCCCATAGCGCCCGGAATGACAAGGCGGTTAACGAAGGCCGGCGCGGCGATGGCTTGCGTGTGGCCGGCCATGATTATGATTGCCCCGGAAACCAGAAAGGCGGCTGTCTTTATCTTGAACATCGCTAGCTCCTGAAAATGATTAAGAGAAAATTGCACTCGCACGATGCGATGGATTAGCAAGCCGCTGTTCCCGCAAACAAGCTGTTCCAATAATCCGTGGAGCTGCCAGCCCCGCGCTCATGATGTGTGGTGGCGCAGTACAATATGAATATAACCGGCAAATATGACGGAAAATGCTTAGCGAGAATCTATAAACGTGGGCTGATAGGCTTATCGCGGATATTTCATCAAGACGCGGTCGGCAGCGTGTAGAACTTGTGGAATTTGGCGCCTTACAACCACAAGGTTGGCGTTTCTGCCGAATATGAGTGGCAAGGCCTCAAGCCCAAGCGTGGGCGGTTCTTTTCTGGCAGCTTATGATTTGCGGGTAATGGCGTATCGGATGGACAAGAAACAGAAAGCGTTTTTCAAGCACGAAACATTTCACGGCCGAGAAATTGTGGCAGTTACGTGCTGCCTGGAAAAATCGTACGCTACGCTCCCGCGCAGCATCCGCGCTGTTGCTGGACGGGCGGACACTTTACCGAGCCGAAGGAACAGAAAACGCAGCAGTCGCCCGGATTGGGGCGCATGAGGATCTTACAGTTGCTGCACTCGTAGAAGAACTGGCAAGCGTCCGTGGGCATGCTTTCCTGTTTGGCGAATCCGCAATGCGGGCACATCAGGGCGGACTCAAGAACTATGTCACTCATAGTGGCGTCACGTTAAGATTGGGAGTGTTAATGGGCTTTAAGGGATTTGGGCACGACAGCATTAGCACCCAGCTTCCCGATTAAGCGCACATAGATCAATTCGCTAACCAGCTCAACCAGTGTCTGTGTGACGATGATGGCTGGTAACACCGGAACAGCACCCGGCACTGCAAAGGCGAGCGGCAACACCACGAGCGAATTGCGCGTACCTGCGCTAAATGCCACTGACCGCCCGGCTGATGCCTCGAGACGGAACAGTCGTCCTACGTTCCATCCAATTACGGGCGCAACAATTGCGAACGCGATATAAATTGGAACTACCTGCAACGCCACATTGATCGCCGTTCCAAGCTGCGGGACAACGGACGCGATAACCACGAACAGGACAAGCGCCGTCGCCGGCACCGGCAGTACGCCGAACGCGATTGACATCCGCTCCCCTGTCTTGCTCCGCGCCGACCATAGCTGCACGAGGGCAGCAAGCACAAGCGGAACGGCAATCAGCCACACGAATGCATGAATGAACGGCCCGAACTGAACAAGACCGGCAGCGTTTTCTCCGAGGAACAGGCCAAGATAGAGAGGTAATAGCAGCATTTGCACGATTAGCAGAGCCGGAGTAGCTGCCAGCAACAAACGAGCGTCGGCTCGGCCAAGATGGGAGAAGGTCACAACGTAGTCGATGCAAGGCGTGAGCAGTACCAAAAGCACCCCAAGCCGCACCATAGGTTCAATGGGAAGGAACTGCACGAGGACCGCCACTAGAAGCGGAATCACGATGAAATTCCCCACAAGCAGAGCCGCGAGGAAGCGGACATGGGCAAATACCCGCCTCAAATCAGAAAGTGGCACCTGAAGAAAGGTCACAAACAGCATCAGGGCTAACGCAGGATTTACACCGGTCTCAAGAGCTGTCGTGCCAGGTACGAGCAATGCGACCATCGCCGCTATCACGACCGTGCTAAAGTAAATAACGATTTGATACTTTTCCAGTACTTCTCTGATGTTTTGCATGCTCATCTTCCAGGCGGGCCCGTCCTCACCCCTTGCTGAAAACTGGCGGGTTTCTCTCATGCTGCCTTAGCCGACTATGACAAGCGGCAAAAGACGACTCCCCAGCCCTTCTGCAGCAAGGTGCGGCATTACTGCTCTTTGCCGATTGTCCGCAGTTGATGCTCGGTAGCGATGCGATCCAGCGCATTCATGTGAAGGTTTGTAAGCAAGTTGATGCGCCGCTGAAGCACGGAAAAAACTCGCAGAAACGCAGCTCGTCTGGCACCGGTCCCCGCAACCGGGTCCTCTACTCCCCAGTGTGCCGTAACGGGTTGTCCAGGCCATTCCGGGCACATTTCTCCGGCGGCCTGGTCGCATACGGTAATGATGATGTCCATCTTCGGCGCGTCAGGCTTGGTAAATTCATCCCAGGCCTTGCTTCTGAGCCCTTCGATCGGAAGGTTGCTTTTCTTCAGAAGCTCCAGCACATAAGGATTCACCTTTCCCACTGGATGACTCCCGGCGCTGTATGCATGGAACCGGCCTTTCCCGGAAGCATTAAGATAAGTTTCGGCAAGTATGCTCCGTGCAGAGTTTCCGGTACACAGAAACAAAACATTTAAAATGCGCTCGCTCATGATCTTTAGCAGCAGCTTGTGCGCTTGGGGGCCATGGTGACTATACTCGGCTTGGGTGCGCAGCATGCACCCGGTTCGGCGGTTTTGGGCATGTCCGCTCCGTAGATTTCGACCTCGCCGAGAGTGCGGTAGGTTTCCCAGGCAATGCCCTGCGGATCAGTAATCCAGTATTTATTCGAACGTGCATAGCAGCATTCCGCCTGCGGCTGATCGAGCGCGGCAATCTCTGCCTCGGCCACTTTCTCGCGCAGCTCTACGAGTTCCTCATCCGAGTCGACTTGAAACCCCAGATGATCCAGCCCGGCCTTTGCGCCACGGTTCGAAATGGCGAAATTAATCCGTGGTTCTTCCACCATCCATTTCGCGTAATCGGTTTTTGTAACCGTCGGCGGGAATCCGAACACTGCGGAGTAAAAGCGGATATTTGCGTCAAGATCGTCAACGGCAACGTGAACGTGAAAGCGTTTCATGATTGGCTCCTTAAGATTTCAGGTTTGGGTTTTGGCGGACAACAGCTGCCAAGCGCGGTTTCAACCACAGTAAGGCACTCCTGTGGCATGCCCTGGCAGCAATTTTGGGTGAGAAAGGTCATGATCGTGGCCATGCGCTCGAAATTGGCGGTGTAGTAGATGAACCGGCCTTCCTGACGTGACGAGATCAGACCTGCGTGGTAGAGTTCCTTCAAGTGAAACGAGAGCGTGGCAGGAGCCACTTTCAGTCCTTCGCCGATACGCCCCACGGGAACGCCTTCCGGTCCTACCTGAACTAGCAGGCGGAATATCGAAAGACGCGTTTCCTGAGCGAGCGCGGCAAGTGCAATAGCGGCTTCTCTTATTTCCATTCTTCTAGTATCATGGAAATATAATGTGAAGTCAAGCCCTGTAAGTGGTCATCCCGGAAAGCGGGAAGTAAAGCACGCCAGGCTTGAGACTCAGGCATAGAA
>JALYOY010000254.1 GCA_030856655.1 Pseudomonadota bacterium
TCCTTAGGTGAACCGTTCAACAAAACTCCGCCCGCGTAACCATGAGTGTGGTGTACAACAAAGTGTGTTTTAGGGGTAATGCGGTGCTGCAGTACAACACTATACATGCCCCAGGGTTTATTGCTGCGCGTGGACGTTTCGCTGTAGGTGCCAGTGACGTTAATCGAGCTCCTCATATCATCACTGGTCCAGGTGATGCCGCCTAATCCACCCCAGTTACCCAACTGTCTATCAAAACCACCATCCCATCCACCAGTAGCGCTGCCGGTGGTTGCGCCACCCATGAGCGACCAATTCTTATTGACTGGGTAGTTGCCCATCAGCCCTGTATGAGTAAACGGTTCGCCATTATTAAAAGTATAGGCATGGCTATAGAAGAAATTGTCAGGGGCTGGAACGGTCTCATAACCGGTTGGCGAGTAAAAATGGCCGGCTTTAAGGTTCAGGCCGTTGCCGACTGGAACGTATGCTTCCAGATAAGCCTGCGGCAACGCGATTCCATAGGTGCGGGTGGAGGCACAGCACAAATCCAGATCCCAGTTTCCCCGGTTCAATGGCTGCCCGGAATTCACATCAAAAGGGGGAATGCCGAAAGCTTGGGTATAGATGGCGTCAGTACCGAACATAAAATCAAAGCGGCCGCCAAAGTCCAGTGACTTACCCTCAGTCACTACCGTGCGTTGTATATAGACATTGAATTGGTTCAACTGGAATCGATTGGCTCGATCAGAGAAAGTGACAGGCCCATTGTATCCATTGGCCGGGTAATTCGGATTGTAAGTCGCTCCAGCGTTGATCCAACCACCGGCCTTTATGCCACTGTCTTTAAAAAAATTGATTAGGTAATTGGCATGGACGTTGCTTGGATTTATAACAATTGACAACAGACTGCATGCTACGGCGAATATCACCCGCTTACTGCATTTCGGTGCGCATTTCATTTTCAGGTTTCCTCAGCTCCCAGAGATATGGTCCATAGGTAAACTGCATGGTTAATGCGCAATGTAACGCGGTGAGTTCTGATCATCGATTACGAAATCAAAAGGGGGATCGTAGCGTTCAGCGAGAACAGGAACTGATCCTTCCTGCAGTTAAGCAGTTGAAATCCAACGTTAATACCATCCGCTCTGTTATAACGAATGTTTGGCCTGATTTCAGCTTCTCTATTGGTTTCCAGTTAATTTTTAGTCTTTTCGCAGGTTTTTAGTTCATACCTACGGTGATTCCGTAATAATGGCAGGGCGCGCCATAATGGGAATCTCAAAATACATCTTTGAGCCAGTTAAAAACCGATAAGGAAGTTTAGACGGCGCCTATCCAAGAAACAATTTATAGGCAGGGTTGTTGCTTTCGTCCCAATAATGGTTCCCAAATTGGCTGAGGAAAGCCTTGAACTCCTTTTTCTCTTCAGGGGGCACTTCCATTCCTACCAGTGCGCGGCCGTAGTCGGCACCATGGTTGCGGTAGTGGAACAGACTGATATTCCAGTGATGACTCATGCTGTTAAGAAACTTCATCAGCGACCCGGGACGATCGGGAAACTCAAAGCGATAAAGGAGTTCATTTTTTACTTCACGCGCACGCCCTCCCACAAGGTGACGTACATGTAGTTTTGCCATTTCGTTGTCAGTTAGATCCTCAGTGTGCAGGCCGCTTCTTTCCAGACTCTTGATCAGCTTTTCCGCTTCATCACGGTTGCGGACCGACACGGCAACGAATACATGCGCTTCTTTCGGGTCAGCATAGCGGTAATTAAATTCGGTAATGCTTTTCGTCCCCAGCATGGCGCAAAATTTCTTGAAGCTACCGGGCTTCTCGGGAATGGTTACCGCCATTACCGCTTCTCGCTGCTCCCCCAGCTCCGCTCGTTCAGAAATATGACGCAGCCGATCAAAATTCATGTTGGCGCCAGAAGCGATCGCAATCAAATTTTTATCGCGGATGTTTTCTCGCTTTGCGTAAACCTTCGCACCTGCGACGGAAAGCGCTCCTGACGGCTCCAGGATGGCGCGAGTATCCTCGAACACATCCTTGATCGCGGCACAGATAGCGTCGGTATCGACCAGTATGATTTCGTCCACGAATTCACGACATAAGCGAAAGGTTTCTACTCCTACTTGCTTTACCGCCACGCCGTCCGCAAATAGTCCCGCCTGGGCAAGCTTGACCCGGCGTCCTTTCCGCAGCGATTGGTACATGGAATCGGCATCGACAGGCTCCACGCCGATAATTTTGATTTCTGGATAAAGCCTTTTTACGTATGCGGCGATACCCGAAATAAGCCCACCACCGCCCACCGGCGCAAATATGGCGTGGATAGCGCCAGTATGCTGACGCAAGATTTCCATTCCAATGGTGCCTTGCCCCGCGATGACATCAGGATCGTCGTAAGGATGAACAAAGGTGGCATGCTCCTCTAC
>JALYOY010000255.1 GCA_030856655.1 Pseudomonadota bacterium
AATGAGACCCACCGCATCGAACTGTACGGCAATATTGCTCGGGGCCTGAAAAGCCCTTACGCCTTTTCCGATTTTTACGGAAATATAGCGGGCATTACGCCGAGCATTCCGGGAAATCTCTCGATAACATCTCTGTGGAGTTTCGAATATGGTTTAAAGGGAGGAGCTATCGATGGGCGCTACAATTTTCGTGTCGGATTCTGGAATACAAATCAGGATAGAGAATCATCCCGTAACGCCGCCGGCTTTCAACAAAACTTCTTTAAGACGAAGCGCGACGGCTTCGATGTCGAGGGTGACTGGAGAATCTTTACCGAAACACGCGTGTTCGCAAATTATAGCCAGGTTAAGGCCCGTATTGAGGAACCCCCCACCCCCGATGCGGTGTATATTCCTAACGTGCCAAAGAACACCACCTCATTCGGTATCGAGTCGGTATTCAACATGGGGGGCAATCCGATGACGGTAACGATGGCTGATAGCTATGTCGGCAGCATGCCGATCACGAGCGATAACGCAATACATACACGCTCTTATCACCGTTACATGCTGCGCGCTGCATATACCCTGCCCAAGTCTTGGCGACACGCGGTTATTTCGGCAAACGTGGTCGGATATAGCAGGCAATTTGAGGAGGTGGCGCTTGATTTCGGCGGCGGATTAGCGGGTGTAGCGGTCTCCCCAAGAATAAGAGCGACGTTTGTCATACAAGTCCCCTTGTAAGCCGGTTTGCGTAGTCTACGGAAGGTGGATGTTCATCGATATTCGATATCCGGTTCATATGAGGGACGACAGTGAAAGGTAAGATAGCTGTTTTGGGGTTTGCGATAATTGTTGTTGTTGCCTGCGGCAAAACACCGGAACCCACCGGCGAGACGAACGGGAACGAAACGCTCACACGCGATAGGGAAGCGCGCACGCTCATCGTGGCTCGTGGCAGCGAACCCGAATGGCTGAATCCGGTGGCAGGACACCAGCATGCCGATTCAGATTTGGCGATGTTCAGGGGGCTATTCAAAGTCAATGCTCAAAACGAGCTGGTTGGCGATATGGCTCGCAGCTGGCAAGTTAGTCCCGATGGCAGGATTTACACAATAGCGTTGCGTTCCGGCATTAAATGGCACGATGGCAAACCCTTCACTTCCGAGGATGTGAAGTTCACCATTGAGGCTGTGCAGAACCCTAAGAATCATAGTGGATTGCGTAAAAACTTGAATGATATCCGCCGCGTCGAAATCGTAGACCCGCTGACGGTAAGGATTCACTTGGACAGACCATTTGCACCATTGCTCAGCAAACTCCGAATCGGGCTGATCCCAAAACATGCACTAGAAGGCAGGGATTTCAACACCGATGAGTTCAATAGCGCCCGACCAGTCGGGACAGGCCCGTTTAAGTTCAAGGAATGGAAACGGGGGGAGTATTTCATTCTGGAAGCCAACCTGGATTTTTATGATGGCCGTCCCATTCTGGATCGGGTGATATATAAATTCCTGCCAGATCCGAATGTGAGACTGGTGCAATTAAAAAAAGGCGAGGTGGATGTAGCGGAGATTAGCCCCAGGCAAGTTGCCGCTATCAAACCAGGCGATGGCATCAATCTGGAAATAGTCGACACGGCAGATTATCGGGCAATGATGTTCAATCTGCGAGACCCCCTCTTCCAGGATGTTCGTGTCAGGCAAGCGATACAGTACGCAACGGACCGAAAGGCGCTGGTCCAGGGAGCGTTGCTCGGCTATGGGTATCCGGCTTATGGACCATTGCAATACAACTGGATATCGACGCCGGATCTAACAGGGCCCGACAATGACCTGCAGAAATCGGAAGATTTGTTGACCCTGTCGGGATGGGTTCGCGGCGGGGATAGCATTTTTGTTAGGAACGGAAAAAAATTGTCGTTCTCTCTCACTGCACCAGCTAATGACCCGGTCAGGCAGGATTTGGCTACGTTGCTGGCGGACCAGCTATCTCGTGCCGGAATAGAAGTCAAAGTGCATGTACGCGATTTCTCGGTGATAAAAATACCCCAGTTGCCGGCGTTTATTCTGGGTGGAGGCATACCTGGGGAACCGGATGAAGATGTGTATTCCTATTTTTCCAGCAGCGGCGGAGAGCGTGGCAGCAACTACAGCGGTTATCGAAACACGAAGGTTGATGACCTACTGGAGCGAGGCCGTGTCACTCTTGATCCGGAAGCTCGCAAGGCGATCTATCAACAGCTCCAGACAGCGCTCATTGAAGACCCTCCTTACAATTATCTCGTGTACCTGAAACACATCTATGGTGTTCGCAAAGGGGTAAGCGGATTCAATCACAGGGTTTTTGGTCACGGTACTTCACCTCTGTGGAACATCGAGCAATGGGATGTGGAGCGTAACCACTAGCATGTGGCGCTATACGCTGCAACGTATCGCTGGAGTGCTATCGCAATTGTTGCTGATCAGCATATGTGCGTTTGTAATCATGAAAACGGCTCCCGGCGATCCGGTTGCCAGCTTGGTTGGCGGGCGCGAATTCATGACCGACGAAGACTACAAGCGAGTTTCACACAATCTTGGTCTCGATCAGCCGCTTGTGACGCAGTATGGCGTATGGCTGAGCAGGCTGTTCCATGGGGACTGGGGACACTCGATACGCGATGGACGCGATGTCGGACATGTCATATGGAATGGGTTGAAGGCAACACTTGTATTGATCGGTATCTCAGCAGTAGCAATTGCCGCCATAGCGATTGTGGCGGGTTATTGGGCGGGGGTACGTGCGCATACCAGGTTGGATTATGGTATCAGCGGTTTCGCCCTGGTTAGCTTTGCGACACCAGCATTCTGGCTGGGCCTCGTTTTAATATTGGTGTTTTCAGTCACACTCGATCTATTACCATCGTCTGGCCAATCGTCCTTGGGGCGGAACGAAAATCTGATGGACTACCTGCAACATCTGCTTCTTCCGGTGGCATGTATCGTTCTGACACATTCCGGGCCATATATTCGCTTGGTACGTGGGGGTGTTCGTGATGTGCTCGCGACGGAATACTACCGTGCGGCACGGGCGCGGGGCTTGCCGAAACATATTCTTGTCTGGCGCTATCTCTTACCCAATGCCCTCACACCTTTCGCAACCTGGATGGGCCTAACGCTTCCCCTGCTAGTAGGCGGAACGTTTATAGTGGAATGGGTTTTCGGATGGCCCGGGATGGGACGCTTGTTTCTGCAGGCAGCTATTGCTCGTGATTATCCGATGTTGATGGCGGCTGTGCTTATAACAGGAGTTCTAGTAATAGCGGGCAACCTGCTGGCAGATATGTTTATTGCACGACTTAATCCAAAATTTCGGAGAGCGAATGCCGTTGAATAGCAAATCTGCGACGGACCCGGCATCGAGTGTATCGCCATCCCGATGGAAATGGTGGCTAGGGGCTTTTTCAAGACATCGTCTTGCTCGAATCGGATTTGTCGGGCTGGTGTCGATTACCGTTTTGTCCTTGATAGGACCTGTTCTGTCCGGGGCAGACATACAGCAAGTGCATCTCGGCAGAATGTACGAGGCCCCCTCTTTCGCACATCCACTCGGCACGGATCAATTAGGACGAGATTTATTATGGCGCGTCATGGAGGGAGGACGTATCTCGTTGTGGATTGGATTGGTCGCCACCCTACTGGCGACCGTAGTAGGCTGCGGCTATGGCATGGTAAGCGCACTGTCGGAAGATTGGCTGGACCGCTTTCTGATGCAGATACTGGACGCCGCATTAGCAATACCGATATTGCTGCTGGTAATCGTTTTTCAAGCTTTTGGTGATTCCAGTATATTCAAGCTTATCTTCACGATCGGCTTTGCCAGTTGGATGGGCACGGCGCGGATGATGCGCACCGAGTGTCGCCGGCTGCTGCAAGCCGCGTTTATCCAGTCTGCTATTGCCGCTGGTACGTCACCATTGCGTATCGCGTTAAAGCATTTGCTGCCAAATGTCCTAGGGCCTTTGATGGTGGTCATGACCGTGGGTATCGGGCAAGCGATATTACTGGAAACTACGCTGAGCTTTCTTAATTTGGGTGTGCCATCCACGCTTCCAAGCTTGGGAAACCTTCTTGGCAATGGTATGAGCGCCGTCCTGGGTGGCGCATGGTGGGCAGTCGTCTTCCCCGGCTTGGCAATAGTTGCCACGGTGTTATGCATCAATCTTGTTGGGGATGGATTGCGAGATATTGTTAATCCCAGGCAGCGTGATCATGGCTGAAGCATTGCTTTCGGTGCGCGATCTGAAATGCCACTACATGACCGCCCAGGGCGTTGTGCGGGCAGTAGAGGGCGTAGATTTAGATGTGCATGCCGGTGAGGTTGTAGGTGTCGTCGGAGAAAGCGGATCGGGCAAGAGTACGCTGGCATTGTCGGTGCTAGGCCTGCTTGACAGGCCGGGACGCATTGTGGAAGGTACGATCAATTTCAAAGGGCATGATTTGCGAGCGCTGAGCGAAGACAGTTGGTGTCAGGTGCGGGGCCGGCGGATCAGCATGATTTTTCAATCACCGGAAGCATCATTTAGCCCGACTGCCACTATCGGGCGCCAGATGACGGAGGTATTACAGGCTCATCGCGGCATGAAGAAGGCTGCAGCTAACATCGCAGCAGAACAAGCGTTAATGAAGGTGGGAATGCCTCGTCCAGTGGAAATACTCGAATGTTATCCGTTCGAATTGAGTGGAGGCATGTGTCAGCGCGCTGCATTGGCTTTGGCTATTTCGCTTCAGCCGGAGTTGCTGCTGGCAGATGAACCGACAGCTTCCCTGGATTTGTTGGCGCAGGCCGAGATAACCCAGCTGCTGATAGACATGCGTCATCAATATCGATTGTCCGTGATAATCATCAGCCATGATCTGGGCCTGGTTTCACGCATGGCCGATCGGGTAATGATCATGTACGCGGGGCGGATAGTGGAATCGGGGCCAACCATTCATGTACTGCAATCACCTCGGCATCCCTACACTCAAGCTTTGCTGGCCTCGATCCCTCGGCTGGAAGCGCAGACCCGCGCAATCTCGGCATTACCGGGGCATACTCCCGATATGACAGCACTAACAACCGGCTGCACTTTTTTACCTCGTTGCGGTAAGGCAAGCGAACGTTGTAGCCGTGAGCAGCCGCCGCTCGCCGCGATAGAAGGCGGTCAGCTTGTAGCATGCTGGATGCAGGGTTCGACTGGGTCCATAAAAAGCGATCAGACCTAATTTACTGGGGGTCATAAATGACAGCGGACGTGCTTGAGCTGGAAAATGTCAGCAAATCATATCGCACTGTAGGGAAGTGGCGATATGGTCACCGGCATCAGGTCTTGGCGGTCCAGAACGTGAGTTTACGCGTGCAGCACGGCGAAATTTATGGCTTGATGGGCGAGAGCGGATCTGGTAAGAGCACACTGGCGCGCCTTGTCGTTGCGCTGGAGCAGCCGACCTCTGGAAGAGTATTGATTGATGGCGTGAATATAGCTGGAATGAAGCCAGTTGCTGTGAGAAACTTGCGGCGTGAAATGCAAATCGTCTTCCAGGATCCATATGGTGCGTTAGATCCATCGCAAACAGTGGAAGCTGCAATTGAAGAGCCGCTGCTCAACTTCACTACTGATAACAAGGCACGGCGCATACAACGCATTCTCGAATTGACGCACGAAGTAGGACTGTCCGAGCGGCTAGTACATGCCTATCCGCACCAACTCAGTGGCGGGGAACAGCAAAGAGTGTGCATCGCACGTGCGCTCGCGCCTCGCCCGAAACTGCTGGTTTGCGACGAGCCGGTATCCGCTCTGGATAAATCGGTACAGGCACAAATCCTCAACCTGTTGCGGGACTTGCAGCAGCGACAGCGGCTTACTTACTTATTCATTTCTCATGATCTCGCCGTTATCAACCATCTTTGCACTCGAGTGGCTGTGATGTTGCGCGGCAGAATGGTTGAGGAGGGCGATCGCTTGCAAGTATTGTTGCGCAGTGCCCACCCTTACACGCGTTGCCTTGCCGAGGCTGCTGCCTATTTCGCAGGAGATAGAGTCTTGCCGAAACTGGTTCCATCTACAAATAAAGCCATAGAGGAAGGCTGCGTATTTCATGATCGCTGCATGCATGTGCAAACGCGTTGCAAGCAGGAAGCGCCTCCATTGCGAGAACTGGCGCCGAACCACCGGGTTGCCTGTCACTTTCCGCTATCCGGGACTACACGTCTGGGATAGTGCTTCATATACATGTCATAATCTATTGCTTAATCTTGTGGTTCCGTCAAGGACCATGAATCCAATAATTAGAGAGCGTTTTCCCTTTTATCCATGACCGTCTTCACGACCGCTTTCCTGATGGTTGGCTGGAAATTACAATGTCGCGCCTTTAACCGGCGACGGAAACGCGTTACGATTGCGCTAAGACTGACGGGGGAGCTTGGATCATCGCATATCTGCGAGACAGAGCTTCCTGCCTAGCGCATAACTGCAACTTCTAGATTATTCGGAATAACTATTTTCTGTCCTATCCCCCGCAATAACCTATGATAAGCTACCATTTACTGTCCCTGTGATCCGCAGCCGTTAATACTGAACGAATATCGGCACGGGATTTAGTATTGTTTGCGGATTCTGTCAATTACTTTCCTTTTTGAGCGATAGCATGGAACGCCTGACTATTTCACTGGATAATCAGCTGTCTAAACAGTTTGATGATTTAACGCGCGCGCGGGGTTATACCAATCGCTCCGAAGCCATGCGCGACCTGATCCGTGAACAGCTGGAAGCCTCCCGCCTGGAAAAAGAAAATGAAGGCCATTGTGTCGCCACGCTCAGCTATATTTACAATCATCACGAAAGCGACCTGGCCAGCCGGGTCACATCGGTTCAGCATGATCACCATGATCTCACCTTATCGAGCATGCACGTGCATATGGATCACGATAATTGCCTCGAAGTAGTCATTCTGCGCGGCTCGATTCAAGCAGTAAAACACTTTGCCAATCTTGTCATGGCAACACGCGGGGTACGCCATGGCAAATTACACATGATTCCGGTGGAGATCACGCGAGAGCACCATTCACCCGCCTCTTTACCACATACTCATAGCAATCCGCTTACTTGATCATTCTGGCAAAAACACGTTTCTAATATGTGCGACACGGATAACAAGGAAGATATTGAGTTTCGGCAAAACACAAGTAAACGCCTGTTTTTAAAACTAGCTGGTGCCTCTGCTCTTACTTTAGGCATTACCGGAACAACTGGAAGGATTGTCTTCGCTGCTACCAAGACTCCGCCCCTGGCTGAAAATGTGATGACGCCGAATGCGGCTTTAGAGAGATTGATGGCGGGTAATGAGCGTTACGTTGCCGATCAGTCCAGGCCCTTGAACTTCAGCAGTGATCGAGCAGCGCTGGTCAAGGGGCAGAATCCTTATGCCAGTATTTTAAGCTGCTCAGATTCAAGGGTCAGTCCGGAATTCTGTTTTGATGAGCAACGCGGCGATCTGTTTGTGGCTCGGGTCGCCGGCAATTATCTAACTACGGATTTTGTAGCCACTCTTGAGTATGCGGCCGCTGTATTACGCACGCCGCTGATTATGGTACTTGGTCACGAAGGCTGTGGAGCTGTCGGGGCCGCCATTGATGCCGTCGACAACAATAAGCAGTTTCCCGGGCACATCCAATCCATGGCGAGCGCGCTGGCGCCTGCGGTCAGAGC
>JALYOY010000289.1 GCA_030856655.1 Pseudomonadota bacterium
AACGAGGGTTATGCCTAAAAGCTCCTATTTTAGGCGATGCAGAGAAAGTATAGGAAGAAGTCCATTTAGTCTGTACGCTGAAGCACCTTTCAGGGATTTGCCGGTGCGAATAATCGCTTGACCTCAAAAGATAGAATACGCGAACGTTGCAGGTTTTCGTCGGATAATGCTGCGCTAACCCGCCCTACCGCACTGTAGGCGGCCTCATAAGGAGTGTTACTTATGGCATCCTACTGCGGCTCCCTGTGCGGCACCAGCCTCCATGTGACTCGCCCGACTTCATCCCCTTGGTAAACCTGGCGCGCGAAAAGCTCGAACTCGTGCTGACGCAATTCCTTTGGTATTTTGACCAGCAATCGCAGTGGAATGCGCGCTTTGGCAGGAAACACCACTTCGGGAAATTTGGTGCGGCCGCAGTGGTTGATGGGGATGTGGACGACGCGGCATCCCTCGGCGTTCTTGAACGGCGTATACGGCATGAGGCGAGGGCGCACGCGAATGAGTTCGGCGAACTCGGGCGAGAGCTCGAGCACTGCCTCGGCGCCGGCGGGAAGCCGCGCCACGATCTCGAGGCGCATCCTGCGCGCTTTATCCGGCGAGCCGGCCGCGAGGAAGGGCAGGGGCACATAATCCGGAGGCTCGGCTCTCGGCGGAGGTGTGTTATTGACGACGTTGAAGTTGCGCCAGGTGACGTTATTGTTGTTGCGGATGAAGGTAGTGAAATTATCCCAATCGAAAAAATCGGCAGGCGCGGGTCCGGGGTCGCGCGCGGTGCTGAGGATGCCTACGAAGCAGTAATGCCCAGGCGCGGGGATGGCCGCAGATGACCAGGGGATGGCGCTGGAGACAGTTAGCAGATCGCCTGTTGGCACGCTCGGCAGGGTGGTCGATCCCAGTTGGGTCCAAAAATCCGGCGTCAGAAGCGTGGATGGCGGCGCCCAATAGATCGTGGCGGCCACGTCTGCGGCAATGGAGCCGCCCCGGTTGCTCACGCGCACATAGACGAAGTTATCCTGCCCGGCTTCCGCCTCGTAACCTAACGTCATATCGTTCTCCGTGCCGCTGCCAGCGCCGAAAGCGCCTTGTGGATCGGGAACGGCGGTCTGCCGCAGGATAATATCCGGGCTGCTCGAAATTGCGCCAAGGTGGGGATCGCCACTGTCGCCGACGAAATCGCGCAGGTAGACGTCGAGCGGCAGGTTGAGCATCATCCCGTCGATGATGGCGCGAAGGTTGGGCATGACGCCGATGCGATCCACGGCGGGGTTTTGAGATGGAGTTCCGTTTGCGGGGTCGGCCAGGAGAGCTCGCATTTGTGCCGGATCAAGACGGTCGCCAGCAGGAAGCGCCTGGAACAGCCCTTGCACCGCGAGCGCGGCGCCCGTGACAATGGGCGAGGCGCTCGACGTACCGTTAAAACTTGTCGTATAGAGATTGGTCGCGGTATTGGTGCCATCGGAAGAAAGCGTATCCACGTTCTCGCCCCAGCCATAGCAGTCGATACGGCTGCCGTGGCAGGAAAAGCCTAGGCGCGAGTGTGGCGCGGTGGAACTTGCCGCGCCCACGATAATGGCGCCTGAATCCAGGAAATCGGGACTGGCACGATTGAATATCTGTTGACCGCCGGGGTTGATCACCGTGTCCAGATCGACGCCGCCATTGCCCGCCGCTTCGACCACTACGATGCCGAGGGATGTCGCAAGGCGGATCACATCGAAAACCGCCGGTTCGATTTCCACAGGCACGAGGCTGTAACCGAAGAGGCTGGTTTGCGCTTCGAGCAGCAGCACATCGCCAAAGCTCATGACCGCAATGGAATCAAGGATCGGTTGCGCCGTGCTGTAGCCGCCGCCGGGTTGGTGCTGGCCGACGCAGCGGATGGAAGCCAGCTTGGGCGTGATGCCGACACAGCCCACTGCATTGTCCACCGCCGCGATTTCTCCCAGCACGCCGCTGCCATGGAAGTAGTAAGAGTGGTTCAGGCCGGAGATAAGGGTAATGCCGTGCGCGGCCAGATCCTCGTGGTTGAAAGTCCATCCCCACTCCATATCCACCAGCGCCTGCCCCGTGCCATCTCCGCCGGGAAAGTCCCAGGCATACTCGGCGTTGATGCCATCGGGCGCGGGGTCCAGATAACCTTGATTGCCGCTGCGCGGATCGTCCGCTGCGTTGACAAGTGGAGGCTCGACCGGAGGCGGCTCGACATAAGCCGTGACCACAGATTCCCAGCTGGAGAGCGCCTTCGCCAACTCCTCGGCATTCGTGCCGGGCGGCATATTGACGGCGAAATAAGCGTTCAGGTTGGCGGTGCGAAATGAGGGATCAAGTGCCCGCGCCCGTTCCGTCAGCGCGGTAAATTGCTCGGGCTGTTTGAAAGAAAGGAGAGGTTCCAGGGTGATGCCCTGGAACTGTGCCGTCAGTGCTTCCCACGGACCGACTCCACGGGATTCCATCATGCTTGCCGCATCTTGCCGAGGCAGTTGAACGTGATCCTTGAATTTCACGATTACCCGGCGGCGATAGCCGGAGCCGGGCTGCGGTTCGCCTTCAGGAGGGTTACCAAGCGTGACTGACACACTGGGATTTTCGTTTTCATTCATTGCCATTATTGTCTCCTGGGAGCAGCGGGCATTGCCGTAAATAATAAATAGCAGGTATTTCGGAAAATGCAAGTTGACCCAGAGCTGGTACCGGAAATTTGAACAAGCCGATAAGTGGAGAATCTGCTACCTTTGATTGCCCTACGGGGCGAGGAAATGGAGCAGAAGATGGCAAAAAGAACGAGACGGAGGCACTCAGCGGCGCTC
>JALYOY010000074.1 GCA_030856655.1 Pseudomonadota bacterium
CATTTTGGGCGATTGGGTAAGACTGACCGAGGCTCCCTGGTGAAGGGTATTCCACCATTTTACCGAGAAATAGATAATAGGGATGTTAACCACACCCACCAAGGCAATGATCGCGCCAGCTTTATCGGCCCGGCGGGGGTCATCTATTGCCGCCTGCAGCGACATGAAACCGATGTAGAGAAACAACAGGATCAACTCAGAGGTGAGGCGCGCGTCCCATACCCACCATGTGCCCCACATGGGCTTACCCCACAGCGCCCCGGTCCATAATGCAAGAAAGGTGAACATTGCTCCCGTCGGCGCAATGGCTGTCGCTATCATGGAAGAAAGCCGCGTATTGAATGCGAGTCCAATGCCGGACCACATTGCCATCACCACGTAAAGGAACATGGACATCCAGGCAGCGGGAACATGAATGAAAATAATGCGATACGCCTCACCCTGCTGGAAATCAGTGGGGGCGACAAAGAACCCGATATAAAGCCCCGCTGCGCACAATATGATGGCCGTAATGGAAAACAGCGGGATCATTTTACCGGCAAGGAAATAAAAACTCGCGGGGGAAGAATATTTGAACCAGTTAATTGCCATGTTAAAAAATACTGAATCCCATATTCCAGGTTTTTCACTTTGAGCGCACTTTGAGCGATGCGTAACTCCCAATTTTAAACTAAAAACCTTAAATTCAGAATCGCTTTCTTTGTTCCCGTGAAATCATTCCATTGAAATGCGTAACGATACTGCCGCCGTCCACGGCGCCAGCGCCAGAGACGCCAGCAGAAAGGCCCCCAGCAGCGACATATGCGCGCCAGCTCCCAAACCTGCTGTGCTAGCTTCTACCGCACCCGCGCCAAAAATCAATACCGGGATATATAATGGCAATACCAGCAATGAAACCAATACCCCGCCGCCCCGCAATCCCAAAGTCAGCGCTGCGCCGATCGCGCCGATCAAGCTTAAAACTGGGGTGCCTAGCAGCAATGAAGCGGTCAGCACCAGCAGCGCGTCTGCCGGTAAGTCATACTGAATTCCCAGCACGGGCGCCATCAGCACCAGGGGCAAGCCTGTCACCAGCCAGTGAGCGAGTGCCTTGCCCAGCACCAGCAGAGGTAGTGATTGCGGCGAGAGCAGCATCTGTTCCAGGGTCCCGTCCAGATGATCGCCGGCAAACATCCGCCCCAGCGACAGCATCGAGGCCAGCAGTGCAGCGACCCATACCACTCCGGGCGCCATGATTCGGAGCATATTCATCTCCGGCCCCACGCCGAGGGGAAAAAGGCTTACTACGATGATAAAAAAAAACAGCGTCGTCAAGACATCAGCTCGCCGCCGCATCGCGAGCAGGAGGTCGCGCTGGATGATCAAGAAAAACATATCAGGCGAGTTGCAACCGCTGGATTGAAAGAGCGGCTATCTCGATCTCTTGATGGGTTGTCATCACTATCATGCCACCATGTTTCAAATGCTGTTCCATCAAGCCTTGCACGAGCTTCACAGCGCTGGTATCCAGTGCCGTCAATGGCTCATCCAATATCCACAATGCGGTTCCGCATACCAATAAGCGCGCCAACGTCACTCTTCGCCGCTGACCTTGCGACAATACCTTGGCAGGCAATAATTCGCGCCCTCCCAACCCCATGTGCTGCAAGGCCTCATGGGCTTTATGTTCATCGATTTCACTACCTCCCAGTGCGCTGGAAATGCGCAGGTTCTCAATGGCGGTCAAATCGTCCTTTACGCCACCCAAATGGCCGAGATAAGTCATTGCGCCATAATAATCTCCCCCGAACGAACGAATTTCAGCACCGTTCCAGAGAATTTCTCCGTGGACGGGTATCGCCAATCCGCACAGCATGCGCAGAAGGCTGGTTTTGCCACTGCCATTGGGTCCTTGAACCTGCATCAATCCACCTGCTTCAAGGGAAAAATTAACGTTACTGAATAACCTGCGGTCGCCGCGCACGCATTCGAGATTGTTTCCTTGCAGCATTGGGATTTGCCGAGGCCGAAAAGACCGGCATTATAGCGTATGGAAGTAGTAAGGCGTAGGGGCGCGATCTTGGCAAAACCATCTAGCATGGAGGTGAAGGACGGATGTTGCCGTGCTATCTCACTGCCTTGCGCAGCAAGTTTGAGTATTAAAGTAGGTATTAGGGAATCGCATACGGCGCAATGCGCTTCGCCGCTTATTACGCCCTACATCTTACGCGCTGCCATCAGGGCAGGTGGCCTGGGGGACGCCTTCCGGTATTTCAAGCAACACGGAGGTTACAAGTAAGCCCCAAGCCTGTGAGTGTGTCCGACAGGCTGCTAGGTGTCAGCGCCGCCTTGCTTGAACATCGCTTCGGCACGCTGTCTGATTTCATCCTGTGAAAGATCTTCCTTGTGGGTGGCGAGGAACCAGATGTGTCCGAAAGGATCTTCCAACGTGCCTGTCCGGTCACCGTAAAACTGATCCTGCACCGGTCTGACAGTCTTGGCGCCTGCACTAATAGCCTGGGCAAACAGAGCATCAACGTCCTCCACGTACACATGCAAGCCAACTGACGAACCGCCTGATGATTGCGGATTACGGAATGTATATTCCGTGCCGAAATCCTCAGCCAGCATGATGCGGGAATCGCCGATTTTAATTTCGGCGTGCCCAATTCTATCGCCGGGCGTAACCATCTTGAACAATTCCGCCGCGCCAAACGCTCGTTGGTAAAATTCAATGGCCTCGGCTGCGCCCTTGATCATCAGGTACGGCGTTACGGTGTGGTAACCATCAGGTCTGGATTTAGTTGTCATGTCTGTGTTCCTTGAAGTTTGTCGAGTTTGCTGATCGAGATCGGACGACATTCCCTGCCCCTGCCAAACTGCCTTTAGATGGATTGCGGCGCATATCATGCTTTGTGGTTTTCGTTCCAGTGCGAGTCTGTCCCAGGCCGCCAGCGTAGCGGCAGCTTCGTAAGTGGTTTGCAGAAACAGGAGCAGCGTTTGCGCCGGATTATCGGCTATTCGCACAGTTTCGTAGGGAAGCACGAACTCCCCCAAGTTGGCGTGGAAATACGCTGCCTCTGGCTGAACCGCAAATTTATCGAAACCGGCGGGGCTGGGATAAGCGTAAGCATAAAAGGCAGCCTCGCCCAAACCCGCACCAGGCCAGAATCCCGCGCTCGATACCTCGTGGGAATACGCTTCTTCCATTATCCGGGCAGCGACGTTAGGTGCGCCGCCGGGATGCTTCGGTGCGGTTCGCCCGGAAAACCGGGTGACAGCGAGATCGAAAGCTCCCCAGAAGAAGTGCACCGGGCTTACCTTACCGATAAAACGTGCGCGGAAATCCTTGAAGACACGATCAGCGTGCACCAGCGCAAGCCAGAAACGGGAAGCGGCATCGGCATCGTAGCTTGCATGTTGGTCGTCCTTCTCGAACGGTATTGCCACTTCCACTTCGACCGGCCGAGCGAATATCTTGACCTCGATACCGAGTTCGCCCAGCGCCTGCATAATCTTGCGGTAGAAGTCGGCAACCGGCATGGGTTCCAGCACGAACGAGCGCTCAGTGCCTTTCGAGGTAGTGAGATGGAGCGTATGAGTGATAAAGTCGAAATCGATGGCGAACGTAAGCATCCCGTAAGGGATGGGCGAGGTCGTGAGCCCACGCGTGGTAACGTAGAGCGTAGAACCCCAAGAGTGATTGATGTCCGGGGATAGCTTCAACCGAATTTTTCCGACGACTTGTGTCCACATATGGAGCGTGTCGCAAGTGTCCTGCCAATCCTCCAGCGGAGGCAGTTGAGGCCACCTATCCCGGGCATTAGCGATATGTTCCGATGTCATAATCATTCCCTCAGGCTGGGAGCCGGCAGATAACATAACCTATCACCGCACTGCCGCTGCAACTGTAGTTTCGTGTCCCTCGTCCAGAATATGGGGTCTAGGCAGAGAGCGGTAGTTTGGAGTACTCATTCTTCATCTGTTGTCGGCACCATCACTAGATCTCTACTTCAGGGGAGGTCAGGGCAAGGACCACATGTTCCAGCTTCGTGATCGTAGCATCCACATTCTCCTGTTTCCTCATTGCACACTACTATCAGTACGAAAGGACCATCAGCTTCCGACACACCTGAGGATGAGATTCGAAAATTTGACCAGTGAACTGGCGTACCGTGTAGACGATTCATTATCGTGCTCATCTCTTGCACTTTGCCGGTAAGCTCTTCAAACAAACGCGCCATCCGCCTCCGATCCTCACCTTCGAGGGACTTGAGAGACTTCAATTTTTTTTTGCGCAGATTCAAGCATATTTCAAATCCTCTCTAAAAAGATCATTTAAAATTCAGCGGCTACAATTTTTTTTAGACCATATTATGCTAAATAGCAAGCAATCCAATAACCCGAAACGTGAACAAGCATGAGCGGCGATATTGACTTCATGCGTTCGGCGCTTGAACTCGCGAGACAGGGGCTGGAGGCAGGAGAAGTGCCGGTGGGCGCCGTGGTGGTGAAGGATGGAGCGATCATCGGGCGTGGCTATAATTGCCCAATCTCGGCAGCAGACCCTACCGCTCATGCAGAGGTGATGGCATTGCGGGATGCGGCACAGCGCCTGGGCAATTACCGCCTGACGGGCTGCACGCTTTATGTGACGCTCGAACCCTGCGTCATGTGCGTGGGAGCAATTTTTCATGCGCGTATCGCGCGGCTGGTGTACGGCGCGGCGGACCCAAAAACCGGCGCATGCGGGAGCGTGATCGATTTGCCACAGGAGATACGGCTTAATCATCACATGCAGGTGACCGCCAACGTGCTGGCGAAGGAGGGGGCCAGCAGATTGAAACAGTTTTTTGCAGAACGCCGCAAAATGGCAGTGGATGACGCGGAATAGGACGCTGATTAGGACGCTGATGAAAATCGTAATCGATATCCCATCGCAAAAGCTTGATTTATACGATGGTAGTAAAAAAGTTATTAGGAACTACCGTATTTCCTCAGCAAAAAACGGAGTAGGGCAATTAAATGGCAGTTTCTGCACGCCGGTGGGACGGCACATCATTCGCGCCAAAATCGGCGCTGGCCAACCGATCAATACGGTATTCGTAAGACGCCGTCCTACGGGTGAGATTTACACGCCGGGACTGGGCGCAAGTTTTCCAGGTCGTGACTGGATTCTAACGAGGATCCTGTGGCTTTCAGGCTGCGAGCCGGGCATTAACCGGCTTGGCAGGGTGGATACCATGCGCCGATACATTTATATCCATGGCAGTCCGGATAGCGTAGAAATGGGCAAGCCCGGTTCCATCGGTTGCATCCGCATGCGTAATGATGACTTGCTGGAATTGTTCGACCTGGTGGACGCTGGAACAGAGGTTGATATTAATATCTGATCTGGCAGCCTGCGGACTCAAGAAATCGCAAAGCGTCCGCTGATCCGTGCCTTCTTTAGCGTACGTCCTATCATAAAGGGGCGGGCATAATGGGACAAATCAGCGCCGATGGGCGATTTCGTCCGAAGAAAATAACGCACTCCCATCCCGGCCAATTTGTTCGGACACGCCTTTTCGCGTATCATTGGCAGCCATGACAAAGTACGTATTTGTGACTGGTGGCGTAGTATCTTCCCTGGGGAAAGGTATCGCCGGCGCTTCCCTTGCAGCAATCCTCGAGACTCGCGGCATTAAGGTTACCCTGCTGAAGCTGGATCCCTATATCAACGTGGATCCAGGCACCATGAGCCCTTTCCAGCATGGCGAAGTGTTTGTCACCGAGGATGGAGCGGAAACCGATCTCGACCTGGGGCATTATGAGCGTTTCATCAGCGCCAGGATGAGCAGGCGCAACAATTTCACGACCGGCCAGATTTACGAGAGTGTGATCAAGAAGGAGCGCCGCGGCGACTATCTGGGCGGGACGGTGCAGGTCATTCCGCATATCACCGACGAAATCAAACTGCACATCAAGGCCGGTGCTGGGGATGCTCAGGTAGCCATCGTTGAGATCGGCGGAACAGTTGGCGACATCGAGTCGCTGCCGTTCCTTGAAGCTATCCGGCAGATGGCAGTGCAACTTCCCCGCGAGGATACCTGTTTCATTCACCTCACGTTGCTGCCTTATATCGCCTCCGCCGGGGAATTGAAAACCAAACCCACCCAGCATTCAGTAAAGGAATTGCGCGAAATCGGCATCCAACCGGATGTTGTCCTTTGCCGTGCCGACCGTGAACTGCCTACGGACGAACGGCGGAAAATTGCATTATTCACCAATGTGCGGGAAGAGGCAGTGATTCTGGCCCTGGATGTAGATAGCATCTACAAAATTCCTGCGTTGCTGCACGAGCAGATGCTGGATGAAATCGTTTGTCATAAGCTGAATATTCTCGCTAAACCGGCGAATCTGAGCGCATGGAAAAAGCTGGTGTATGCGTTGGAGCATCCAGAACGTACGATAGAAATTGCGCTGGTGGGAAAATACGTGGATCTGACTGAATCATACAAATCCCTGTCGGAAGCGTTGACTCATGCCGGAATCCATACC
>JALYOY010000327.1 GCA_030856655.1 Pseudomonadota bacterium
GCCTTAAGCCAGCCAGTCCCAATTTGGAAAGGGTGCGCATCAGCAGCAGATTGGGGTATTGCGCCAGCTTGTCCATAAAGGTTTCGCCGGCGAAAGCATGGTAGGCTTCATCCACGACCACGACGCCAGGTGCAGCCTCAATAATACGTGAGACTGCTTCGGCGTCAAACAGGTTACCAGTGGGGTTATTAGGGTAGGCAATGAAAATAACGACTGGCTGGTGACGCGCGATAGCGGCAAGCATTGCGTCGATATCCAGCGAAAAATCAGCCTTCAGCGGCACACCCGCATAACCCATGCCGGCGAACGTAGCAATCATGCGGAACATGACGAACGCAGGTTCGACACTCATCAGCACCGCTCCCGATCTGGCAGAGGCCAAGGCGATTATCTGGATAATCTCATCCGAGCCATTGCCCAGCATGATGTCCATGCCGTCGGGAACCGCCAGCGTTTCGCGCAACGCGGCCTTGAGTGCGGCCGCGCTCGGATCGGGATAGCGGTTGATTGGCGCAGTGGCTGCGAGCTGGGCAATTTCTTCGCATAACTCGGATGGAAGAGAATAAGGATTCTCCATCGCATCCAACTTCACCATGCCGTTTGCGGGGGGCACGTGATAAGCGGAAAGCGCGAGAATTTCCGGGCGGATAATATGATCAGGTGAACTGGACATCTTGTGAATCTTATATGTCGGTCCTGTTCATGAATCGATACTCCGCCGACATTGCGTGAGCTTGCAAGCCCTCTCCATGAGCCAGGATTGAAGCAATTGCACCGAGTTTTGCCGCGCCTTGCTCCGATACCTGGATGAGGCTGCTACGTTTCTGAAAATCATATACGCCCAATGGCGACGAAAAGCGCGCGGTACGGGAAGTGGGCAGCACGTGATTGGGGCCGGCGCAATAATCGCCGAGTGCTTCGGAAGTGTAGCGCCCCAGGAAAATTGCGCCAGCATGCCTGATTTTCTCCACCCATTCTTCCGGCCGCTCGATTGATAGCTCCAGGTGTTCCGGCGCAATGCGATTGGCGATGGCGCAGGCTTCATCCAGGTCCTGGACCTGAATCAGGGCGCCACGGTCTTCGAGTGAGGCGCGTATCACTGCTTTGCGTGGCATTGTTTCCAATAGTCGTTCAATACTTGCCGCTACCGCGTCGATAAAGGCAGTATCGGGAGAAAGCAGGATCGCCTGCGCCAGCTCGTCGTGCTCGGCCTGTGAAAATAAATCCATTGCAATCCAGTCGGGGTCGGTGTCGCCGTCGCAAATCACCAGAATTTCAGAAGGCCCCGCCACCATGTCTATGCCCACCACACCGAATACACGGCGCTTGGCCGCCGCCACATATGCATTGCCGGGGCCGACAATCTTATCCACTCGCGGCACGGTCGAGGTGCCGTAGGCCAAGGCTCCGACCGCTTGTGCGCCACCGATAGAGAATACGCGGTCTATCTCGCAAATCGCCGCCGCGGCCAGTACCAGATCACTTGTTTCGCCGCCGGGAGTGGGTACCACCATGATGAGTTCACCCACGCCCGCCACTTTGGCGGGAATTGCGTTCATCAGTACCGATGAAGGATAAGACGCTTTTCCGCCGGGAACATACAATCCCACGCGATTTAGAGGTGTGATTTTCTGACCGAGCAACGTACCGTCAGGTTCCGTATAGCTCCAGGATTGCGCCAGTTGCTTTTCGTGATAGGCGCGCACCCGTCCGGCTGCTTGCTCCAGGGCGTCGCGTTGATCCGCGGGTAAGCGTTGGAGAGCTTGTTTTAACTGGTTCCGGGGCAATTCAAGCTCTGCCACGGAGGCTACGTCAAGACGATCAAAGCGGCGCGTGTATTCCAGCAGCGCCTCATCGCCGCGCTTTTTTATATTAGTAAGAATATCTGCGACCGTTGTGTCCAGCGCCGCATCTTGCACGTCTTCAAACGCCAGCAATTTGTCTAACATCACATCGAAGTCGGCGTCGGTGGACGATAGTCGCTTAATCTGTATCATGAGAAGGGTTCTAGTTTTGTCGAGTTGTTTCGGACGTATTTACTATTTCCGAATTGCCGCTGAAAATGCTTCCAGCATTGGCTGTATCGTTTCGCGCTTCAATTTCAACGCCGCCTGATTGATGACCAGCCGTGCCGAAATGGGCGTAATCTCTTCCACCGCCTTAAGATGATTGGCCCTCAAAGTATTACCGCTGGAAACCAGATCCACGATTGCTTCCGCCAGGCCTACCAGCGGCGCAAGTTCCATGGAGCCATAGAGTTTGATGAGATCTACATGTATGCCTTTTTCGGCGAAGTGTTCACGCGCCGTGTGTAAATATTTGGTGGCTACCCGAAGTCGCGCTCCCCGGCGGACCGCAGATTCGTAATCGAATTCGTCGCGCACCGCCACCATCATACGGCAACAGGCGATATTCAGGTCTAGCGGCTGATAAAGCCCGGCGCCGCCATGCTCCAGCAATACGTCCCTGCCGGCGATGCCAATATCCGCTGCGCCGTATTGTACATATGTCGGCACGTCTGAAGCGCGCACGATGATAAGCCGTACATCATTGCGGTTAGTGGCGAGGATCAGTTTGCGCGACGTTTCAGGATCATCCAACGCGACAACACCTGCTGCTTTCAGCAGCGGCGCGGTATCGTCAAAAATGCGACCCTTGGAGAGGGCAATGGTGATGCTCGTCATGGAGAATCCGTAAAAGAAGTATTTTATCCCAAAGTGGCTGAACCGGGCTTACTGAACACATTAAACGGAAGCTATTTAACAGGGACTTCTTACGCCCATGTGCGCAGACCGATAACGCCCCAATAAGCAAGGTATGCCGTGAAAACCAGCATCGCAGAGATAACTGATGTTGAATACCAGCGGATAGCCCTACGAGTTCCTTGTGTTGGCGCATGCCACAAGACAAGACCGCTTGTTATGGAAGCGATAGCAAATACAACAGTTGCCAAGAAAATGCCGCTAGACCAGATAGTTAAATTTCCTAAAAGCGATATGGCGTTAGCGTTGCCCCTGACGAGAAGGACTATGGCAACTGTAATCACGGCACTCAATACGGCAAGCAACGGGAAGCCAAGAATAACGCGCTCTGCCGGCTGAAAAAAATTTTTTCGGATGCATCCCCGCAGCCAGAAAGGCGCATAGATGAGCACTGAAATCAAGGCCAATGCAATCCACGCTGCAAGTACGATTTCGGTGATGGCGATCCAAGTAGGGATGCGCTTCATCGTCATCGTTCCTCCGTACAACTGAATGAATTCTCCTTCTCCATTCGGCGTTAGTAATTTGGCTGTGGCAACTGGGTCAGAGAGTTGGCGAAATTGCATGCCAACAACGGGGACAAAGACTAGATTTGTTCCTGTCAGCGGAGTCAGAAATAGCTTGCCATCCTCTATGCGGACATGAGTGATGCCCATCAGGCGCTCGGCAAAGTAAGCAATCTTCGCGCGCGGCGAGTTGGGGATGTACCAACCTACGTAGGAACTGGCATTCGCAGGGAGGGACGCAACTGTGGGCAAAGGTGGTTTCTGCAATTCGCGCGTGATGTATGCCCGAATAGCTTTACCGATTTTTATAGCAGCGTCACCATTGCCCGTATTGATACTGTAAAAATAGCCTACGCTAGAGTCCGGTAAATAGGCCAATTCTGTTAAGCTGCCCTGAACACCACCGTTGTGCCCGTGATAAACGAATCCGTCTTGGATGCTGGAGTAGCTACTGAGTCCGTACCCGTCTTTGAGCCCTTCCTGCGCTGCCCAGGTGCGCGTTGGAACTTCCATGCGATCAATGGAGGCGGCTGGCATCACCTGCATGCCGTTTACGGTACCGCGGTGAAGGTAGAATGAAAGGTAAGCCGCCATGTCTTTGGCGGAAGCGTTTATCGCGCCTGATGGGCGATAGAGAATGTTCTCGTAGGGATAGGATATTTTGCCATCGAGATGATAGAGCGTCGTGAGCGTCGCTGATGTGGGCGGAAAATATGTCGCTGTTTTCATGCCGATAGGGCCGAAGAAGTTTTGCGCGACAAAATCTTCGAATTGTTGTCCCGCGAGCTTCTCGACAATATAAGCGGCAACGGCGGATCCGGAGTTGCTATATGCCATACGAGTGCCCGGCGGCCAACGGGAGATTCGTGAGCGGCGGCCATAATCAAGTTCTTCGCGCAAATCAAGCTTTGAGGCGTCTTTCGCATATTCGTGCAAATGCAGGTCGTCCCAGCCGGTAGTGTGCTCCAGCAAATCGACGACTCGTACCGGGTCGCCCGCCTCCCATTGATTCTCGAACCACACCTCGGGAACTAACTTATGCACAGGGTCTGTCAGAGAAAGCCTTTTCTCATTGACCAACTTGAGGATCGATAGCGAGGCAAATGCTTTGGAGACGGAACCAATACGAAACAGCGTTTCCGGCGTCACCGGTCGATTATCAGACACGTCAGCTTTGCCAAGGCCTGCAACCCACTCTGGACCATCGCCATGTACAATCGCGACCGATAGCCCCGGCGTGCGTGTGTCTTCGAGGATCTTTTCAAGTTCCTGTTGGAGTTCGTTGATGGACCGCACTGCCTTCGAAGTATCTGCTGCTTTGCTCTGCGCAACATAGGTAGTAGCGAACAGCAGACAGAGGAAAAAAATATGGATGAGGAATCTCATCTTCTGGATGTTTGGTAATAACAATGGCGAAAAATTGGCATATGCCATATGCTTACACAGGGGAAGTGGTAAAGCAGTATCTGATATAAATAACTGTAACAACCTGCATTTGAAACCGCTCTAATCGACATGCAGCGCGGTTTTGTGCCAGGAATTACTGCAACTATCCATTCCCGTAGGCCGGAATTTTCTCACACCCGGATTCGTTCAATGCATCCATTTGCAGATCCAGATTCTGATCGTCGGTCTACCTGTGCATGCCGATTTTCGTGCTTGATTCCCTAATTTGTTTCACCACGGGCTTTCGCCACACGCGAATTATGATTGATTGGGTCGGCTATCGAGAGGTGTGTCTGCACAAACCAAACCAATAAAAACTCCTACAGAATTTTCGAGTATTAGTATGGACCGAAGTGGGTGGGCGTTGACAATGTGTTTATGGAATGTTTCTGGCGTAGCATCAAACACGAGGGTGTATCTGAAAGGGTATGCCGACGTGCCGGAATTGCTGCTGGCCTGACGGAATATTTTGTGTTTTACGATACGGAAAGAATATCAATCACTGGACGACAGCATATCGGATGAAGTCTGATGGACAGCGAGCGGCGGAGGAGCAAGAATTGAGGATAAATTCAATGAGAGGAAACTCTCATGTAGAAAAGAAACGGAAACAGGGGTAAACCGGGCAGCGCCGTGCCGCTGCGTGATCGGTTGCCTCTTAAACTGAGCTTAATATTGTCTGACTGGGATCCTATAGTCCGCTCACAGCGGCAGGCGTTTGGGTGCCGGACGCAGCATGGCTTTCTCCGAGCTTCGAAGCCATTTGACGATGCAAAGCGGCCTCTTGTATGTTTGCCGTGATGGTCTGCTCGTATTCGCGTACTAACGCTTGAGTATGCGATTGCAGATCTTGTGCCTGTCTGCCATAGAGATAGCTTTTGTTCTCATACTGCTCCAGCAGTTCCTTCTGCTCCGTCACTTTTGCCTGCGTCTGCGTCGCTGCATCTTCATAATATTTCGCTACGGCCTCATGGTCGCTCCGAGTGGTGGCATTCTGAGCAGCTGCACGAATCTCAGGGGTGTCAACGGGCTGAGCCGCGGTCGCGGCAGGGCTCAGCGAAGCCAGCAGGCCCACCATCGATAACGCTGCAAAAAGTTTTCCTAATTTTGTCTTCATGATAGTAATGAACCCAGATAGAATGAAAGTAGCTTCATCCTAACTCAGTCAATACCACTAGTACATTGGGGAAACCCTGGTTTTCGACTAAGGGAAATCCTTAGATGATATGGGAAGTAGACATCTGGCGGCGTTGCATCACCATCGCATGCGGGGGAAAAGTTGCTACCCCATAAAAACCGGCCGACTGCGGGGGTGACAGCGAAAAGCCGGCGCGGTAGTGGCAGAAATCCGGACTCAACCCGGTTTATATA
>JALYOY010000008.1 GCA_030856655.1 Pseudomonadota bacterium
TTTGCTGTTCAAATCGATAAAAAGCGAGCATTCCCAATAAGTTAGGCAAAAGCTTGACCTGATGATTGCCATTCATTACCCTGCGTTCGAGAATGCGCGCGCCATGCTGGCTGCAAAATTCTTCAAAATCTCCAAGTGTACAATTGTGAATATTAGGAGTGTCAAACCACTGATAGGGCAGCGTTTCCGAAACAGGCATGTGGCCGAACACAACCTGCAGCCGGTTTTTCCAGTAGCCAAAATTAGGAAACGACACAATACCTTCTTTGCTTACTCGCAGCATTTCCTTGACAATGTTCTCGGTATTTTTTACTGCCTGCAATGTTTGCGAGAGGACTACATAATCGAACGATCCCGATTCAAAACTTGAAAGCCCTGACTCCAGGTCGCTTTGAATCACGTTTACTCCATTATTGAAACACGCTAAAACGTTGGCGTCGTCAATTTCCACACCATAACCACGGACGTTACGTGCATCGCGTAAAAAACGCAGAAGCGAACCATCCCCGCAGCCGAGATCGAGTACTTTCGCGCACGGCTTCACCCATGCGGCAATCGCGGCAAAGTCAGGTCGAGAATCAGTGGATGCTATGATGTTTGTATTCATATCCTAAACCTAAATCCGAAGTTTGGAGGACGGGGCGGAGCGGCGGCCGTTGGTCCGATCCGCTCACTCTGCAATTCGGATGGGTTATCGCTAATAAGGAAGACAATATAAAATTTCAGGGTTATCCCGCTTTTTGTGCCATTTTCACTAAAGCGTGTCGAGCTTGTTGCGCGTCTAGCACCATCCTTTCGAAATTGAAACGCAAATTTCGACCATCGGCACGCACATCGAAACCATCGCAGTCGATGCTCAGCATTTCCACATCCAGCGCCTCCAATTGGTAAATATGCTCGCAATAGCGACGCATCGTGTCTCGATGATTCGAGTTCATATGTTCTACGACGTCAGCTTCCTGCTCAATCAACGGATAAGGCGGTACTAAATAGGTGGATTCCGTCACCCAGTGAATTTTACCGAAACCGCCTATATAGCGCAGTACTTGCGGTATGAGGCGGTAGAAAGAAAAATCGTCCATGTTGAGGTAGTTTTTTGCTTCGGGAAAATGACGTAGATAACGTGGACCAAGCTGATGCTTATCCATCACCGGTCGCGCCTCGCCGACCACTGTGACACGTCCCTGCGACTGGATGTCCAGGTTGTTTTGATCGTGCGTGATGAGGCTCACGCGGCAATCATACTTAATATTTTTGGTATGTTCCGCTAACGTGCTGACAAGAATAAGCAGACTGCCGTCATGATCCACCAGATAAGGCGCAATCGAGCCGAACGGATGCCCGTTGAATTTCCTCGATAAGGTGCACAAGACACCATAATGATGGGCGCGTAACATTTGACGGGACAAGCGCCCGTTGCTCATGGGACGCCAATAAGGTCGATACTGAAATTTAACCGGGCTCCGTGAGTTCGAAGGAATAGAGCGTACGGATTTTGCGGTATAGGGCAAGCCGCAACGACGCGAGTATGATTTTTTTTGGCACTCACAGCTTTGATTCACGCCTTATATAGCGATGTTGTCCATGTAGGCCCGTACCAATCTATGATAATGGTGGTCTGCCATCAAGAAGGAGTCATGGCCATGGCTGGAACTGATTTCCGCATAACTGACATTCAGTTCGTTGTCCAGCAGTGCTCTGACAATCGCGCGCGAACGCTCAGGCGAAAAACGCCAGTCGGTGGTAAACGACAGAACCAGGAAATTTGCTTTAGCGGCGCGGAATGCTGCACTCAAGTCATTGTCGTACTGGTGCGCGGGGTCAAAGTAATCCAGGGCCTTAGTCATTAACAAATAAGTGTTGGCATCGAACTGGTCAACGAATTTATCTCCCTGATAGCGCAAATAGGATTCGATTTCGAATTCCACGTCGAAACCAAATGCAAGCGCTCCATTACGCAATTCCCTTCCAAATTTCGCCGCCATCGAGTCATCCGACAGATAAGTGATGTGCCCTAGCATGCGCGCAAGCCGTAAACCCCTCCGCGGCACTACACCGTGAGAATAATAATCTCCACCGTGAAAGTCCTGGTCCGTGATGATGGCTTGGCGCGCCACGTCGTTAAACGCGATATTCTGTGCAGTCAATTTGGCAGCTGCAGCGATAACCAGTGCATGCCGTACCCGTTCCGGAAAATTGAGCGTCCATTGCAACGCCTGCATCCCGCCAAGGCTTCCACCCGCCACTGCCGCAAATTGTTCAATGCCAAGGTGATCCGCAAGCCGTACCTGGGTTTCTACCCAATCTTCAACTGTTACCATCGGAAAATCGGCGCCATAGCACTTTCCGGTCTTTGCATTAATGCTGGCAGGTCCGGTAGACCCATGGCAGCCGCCAAGATTATTCACCCCCATTACAAAAAACTTTCTGGTATCGATTGATTTGCCAATACCGATCATGTTATTCCACCATCCTACGCTTTTGGAGCTATCGGCATAGGAGCCCGCCAAATGATGGTTACCGGAGAGCGCATGACACACAAGCACCGCGTTGGATTTAGTCGCGTTGAGTTCGCCATAGGTTTCATATACCAATTCGTAGTTTTCAAGTGTGGCGCCGCTCTTCAAATGCAGCGGTGTATCGAAGCGCATTTTTTGCGGCGCCACGACGTCAATTAAGCTGGAATCTTGCATGGGGTAGCGTAAGGAACTGTCAAAAAAATTACTTACAACTTAAAGGGCGCAAAAACAGATCTTGCTTGTAAGAGCCAGAAGAATTACTGTCGGTTCTGTTGCCCTCGCATCCTGCTGGTTCAAGGACTCGACCGCTATGGTACTTAATGCGAGTTTTAATTATAGTCAAAGCTTCAGAAAAATTCAGTTGTAAGCACGTTCTAATGGCTGCACGCCTCTGCGTCGTCGCAAACATTTTATTGCTCAGAGAAAACATTACGTAAATTTAAGCACGACGAAGCATTAGCATTTTATTCCCCCTCATTCGGAATTATTTGTAGCGCTCCAGGTAAGTTAGCTATTCAGCTTGGCCAACAGTGTATGAATTTTCCCTGGATCATCGGCTTTGAGAATTTTTTGAGTGAGCGGTATAATATTCGCCAGATTGCTTCTCAGTACTTCCCGTTTTATGGTCAGCAGTTGTGCCGGGTGCATGGAAAACTGCCGTAGTCCGAAACCCAGTAACAGCCGTGTAAACAACGTATCTCCCGCTATTTCGCCGCACACCGCCACAGGTATCCCGGTTCGGTTAGCGCTGCGAATGATATGTGCAACAAGCCGGAGTACTGCCGGATGCAAGGAATCATAGAGATGCGCCACAGAATCATCGGCACGGTCTATTGCAAGCGTGTACTGGATCAGATCGTTGGTACCGATGGACAAAAAATCCAGCTTGCGCATAAAAATATCGAGACATAGCGCTGCGGCAGGAATCTCTATCATGCCGCCAATTTGTATTTTTTCGTCGAATAAAATATTTTCCTGGCGCAACCCTTGCTTTGCGCTTTCAATTAAATGCAAGGTCTGGTTAATTTCCGAAACACTGGAAAGCATTGGCACCAGGATACGAATTTGACCATAACGGGAAGCGCGCAGGATCGCCCGCAACTGGGTATTAAACATTTGCGGTTCGGCCAGACACAGGCGGATGGCCCGCAATCCCAGCGCGGGATTGGCTGCCACACGCTTGGCGCTATCAAGATTTTTGTCGGCGCCTAGATCGAATGTGCGGATCGTCACCGGCAGGCCGCGCATTTTCCGAGCCACGAGACGATAAGCTTCAAACTGTTCATCCTCGCCCGGCAAACTATCACGATTGAGAAATAGGAATTCGCTTCGGAATAGACCAATGCCGCTGGCACCATTCTCTTTTACCTGTTCGATGTCCTGCGGTAACTCGATGTTGGCCTGCAACTCTACCGTGGTACCATCCAGCGTCGTGGCAGCGGTTGTTTTGATGCGTTTCAGCTTCTGCTTTTCCAGCTCAAACTGATTTTGGCGCAACCGGTATTCCGACAGCACATGCTTGTCCGGATCAACAATTACTACACCCTGATTGCCGTCCACGATGAGAATGTCATTGTCGCGGATCAGTCGGCGCGCGTGATGCAGCGCAACAATGGAAGGGATGTTGAGACTACGTGCTACGATAGCGGTATGGGATGTCAAACCGCCCAAGTCAGTAAGGAATGCGGTAAATCGATGCTGCTTGTATTGAATCACATCAGCGGGACTTAAATCATGGGCTACCAGGATGCTGTCGCCATCACGCTTTAGCGATGTAGGAACATAACCTGGATGACCCAGTAAGGCTTTCAGCACCCGTTCCACCACCTGGATCACATCGGTTTTGCGTTCGCGCAAATAGGCATCCTCAATCTCCTCAAATTGCGCCATCAACACATCCATTTGTTGGGTAATAGCCCATTCGGCATTACACTGGCTCTGTGCGATATAAGCTTTGGCTGCGGTGGAAAGTGTGGGATCGTCCAGAATCATCCGGTGCAGATCGAGGAATGCCCCATATTCTGCTGCCGCTGGACCGCTGACAACAGAAGCATGCAGCGTTTTAAGCTCTTCACGGACCATTGTGAAAGCAGTGTCGAGCCGGGATATTTCGTTGCTGACTTGATCCCGCGGCACGATATGATGCGCCACTTCCAGTGCGGCGTGGGAAGCGAGATACGCATGCCCTATGGCGATGCCACCAGAAACAGCCACACCGTGCAATGCAAAGCTCATTCATTTTCCCCGAAGCGATTCCCGATCAAATTTACTAGCGCCTGCATCGCCTCGGTTTCATCCGTACCGGTTGTTTCGATGCCTAAGACGACTCCCTTGCTTGCAGCGAGCATCATCACCCCCATGATGCTTTTTGCGTTGACTTTACGATCGTTTCGCGATAACCATACCTCACTCCGAAATTGACTGGCCAACTGAGTGAGCCTTGCAGAAGCACGCGCATGCAATCCCAATTTGTTGACAATTTCGACCTCTTTATATTGCATTGCGATACCCTGAATTAATGCGCATGACGCCTTCTCTGCCGCCGGTCAATGCTTTCTCCCCTGCCACTGCAAGTGATTCGTTGCGGTAAGTAAGCGCTCGCACCAGCATTGGTAAGTTGGCCCCAGCGAGACATTCCACTCTGCCGGGAATGACCAGTCGGCTGGCAATATTGCACGGCGTTGCCCCGCAAATATCACTTAATACCAGTACGCCGTTACCCCGATCGAGTTGTCTCACCAACTCCAGCGCTTTCGACATAACGGCGTCGGGATCATCCTGAATGGAAATGCTCAGCTGCATCAAATGCTGCGATTTCGTCCCCATGACATGGTTGGCACAGTGGATGAGACTGTCGCCCAGATTGCCGTGAGAGATAATCAAAATACCGATCATGTGGTCCTGCTATCGAGATCAAGGATAAGGGTTAATTGATATGCTTTTCCAGCGCATCGATCATCATCTCAGCGGAGTTGAAGCCAGTCTGATCAGCGATCTCCTGCATGCAGGTTGGACTTGTGACATTAATTTCAGTGAGATAATCACCAATTACGTCCAATCCCACCAGCATCAAGCCTTTTTCATATAATGCAGGCCCCAATGCTTCAGCGATCTCGCGATCACGCCGGGTTAGCGGCTGCGCCACACCCGTCCCACCCGCGTTGAGATTGCCGCGTGATTCACCCGGCTTGGGAATGCGGGCAAGCGTATAAGGCCCAGGCTCTCCAGCAATCAGCAGAATACGTTTATCGCCCTGAGTGATTTGGGGAACATACCTCTGAGCCATGACTGTACGCGTGCCGTAGTGCGTGAGCATTTCTATGATCACGCTAATATTGTGATCCGCGCTGTGAATGCGAAACACGCTGGCCCCGCCCATGCCGTCGAGCGGTTTCAGCACAATGTCGCGGTGTTCGGTGAGGAAATCGCGAATCAGAAATTCCTGCCGGGTCACCAGTGTAGGGGGTGTAAATTGCGGAAACTTCGCTATGGCGAGCTTTTCGTTGTGATCGCGTACTGCCCGCGGGCTATTGAAGACACATGCACCCGAGCTTTCCGCCAATTCCAGCAAATAGGTGCTGTAGACATACTCCATGTCGAACGGGGGGTCCTTGCGCATTAAGACGGCGTCGAATTCTTGCAGCCGTGTTTCCTCCGCTTCCTGTATCCGATACCAGCGGTGCCCATCCGCCTGGCCGGACAATTCCAGGACACGCGCGAACCCAACCGTTTCGCCACCCTTCCACGCCAAATCCCCTTGTTGCATAGTGAACAACTCATGACCGCGAGAAGCCGCTTCACGCATCATGGCAAAGCTCGAGTCTTTGTAAGTTTTGATCGAATCCAATTGGTCAAGAACGAAGGCGAGTCTCATTTAATATTACCGATCATCCTAAGTACGACAAACTGGAAAGGGCGAAGTGGGCGTTTTGCTGTGCAGGGGCAAGGGGCAACAACGCCGAATATACCCAAAGTCGAAGCGCCCGTTGCAATATCAGCTTTAAAGGTTGCGGCATGCCTTGCAATGCTCCACCCTTTCCCTTCGTTCCCACACGCGGCGCTCCAACTCGCCCCACTCCAAAGCGTTGTGCAGATAATGCAACCGTATGTTTGCAAGAACCGTGCAATTTGCCATGTAGCGAACTCATCAAAAAGCCTAAGGTCAAGTGGGGCAGTAAGTCGTCACGCGTCATGGCGCGAGCTGAAGAATGGGTGATTAACTGCTGGATTTGGATGCGTGGATTAGGGGAACGGGTTAGCCAAACGCGGAAGCGCCCATTATGTCGTGACAAAATCCCCCACGGCAAGAATCTGTTGTGGCGTGTGCTAAGCGGATGCAGCCTTTTTATGCACATCGCGCTGCTCCAACTCTTGTGCCGCCGCCAGCAGCGCCAGCCGTGCAATCACTCCGTAAGCATAAAATCGGTTGGGGGTGCAACCGGACAGTGCTTCACGGTCGGGCAGCAAGCAGGTATCTTCGAATGCCAGCGGTACGAAATGCATACCGGGAGCATTAAGGTTTTCATCGGTACCGCGCCCAGTGTGCACCCGATAGAAGCCGCCCACCACGTAATGGTCAATCATGTATATCACCGGTTCCGTTACGGCTTCATTGATAGTCTCGAATGTATATACCCCTTCCTGTACCAGAACTTCCGTCACCGGCAAGCCCTCTTTCACTACAGCCATTTTATTACGTTGCTTGCGGTTAAGCGTGCGAACTTCGGCGCCGTCTTTCACCGTCATTATACCCATGCCATAGGTGCCGGCGTCGGCCTTAACGATGACAAACGGGTCTTCCTTGACGCCGTATTGCACATATTTTTCCCGAATATCGCGCAAGATTTCATCCACGGTGCTCGCTACGCAGTCTTCGCCTTTGTTTTCACGGAAATTGATTTTCCCGCATGAGGCAAAATAGGGATTGATAAGCCACGGGTCGATGTCGATCAGGCTGGCAAATTTCCCCGCCACACCGTCGTAAGCAGTGAAATGCTGCGATTTACGCCGAGTGGTCCACCCTGCATGAAGCGGTGGAATGATAGTCTGCTCCAGATTCTGCAGGATTGCGGGCGTGCCCGTCGAGAGGTCATTGTTGAGCAGCACGGCGCAGGGGTCAAAATCCTCTGCCATCAGGCGATTGCCTTGACGTTGAACCGGCTCAAGCGTGAGGCTGTTCCCGTCTGGAAGATTGATCACAGTGGCTGCGGTGATTTCCGGTAGCAAGGTGCCGATGCGAATGTTCATTCCCGCGTGCCGCATAATGACTTGCAAAGTCGCCAGGTTTTGCAGATAAAAAATATTGCGCGTGTGATTCTCCGGAATCAACAGTATGCTGCGGACGTCGGGGCAAATTTTTTCCACTGCCGCCATCATCGCCTGTACGCACAGCGGCATGAATTCGGGATTAAGATTGTTGAAGCCCCCGGGGAATAAATTCGTATCCACTGGCGCCAGCTTGAAGCCGCTGTTGCGCAAATCCACTGAACAGTAAAACGGCACAGCATGTTCCTGCCATTGGCCACGCAGCCAATGCTCGATGGACGGCATGGCATCAATGATGCATCTTTCCAGATCGAGAATCGGGCCGCTCAGGCCAGTTGCAAGATGAGGCACCGGCATGGAATAAGAATAACGTGTAATAGACGGTCACATTGTACATCACGTATTGCCGGAGCCCGTGAATATTGGGAACGGTGCGTCCTCTCAGAACTCAGCGTAATTCGGCCAAAGTATATAGCTCTGGATGAAAGGACGTTTTGTATTTTTGTGGGAGTTCGTCCATCGCCATACTGGCTTGCTCCCGGCTGGGATAAATTCCGTATGTCACCCGGAACTTGGCTTGGCCGTCGTTGTTCACCGGGTGCACATACAGATCAGATACATTGATTAGGTTTTGAGCACGAATCAAGAATCGCTCCATACGGTCAGGCTGGATATTTTCAGTCGTAAATAATTGAATGCTATAGCTGTTATTGTTGTCATATGTGACCATGACTTTTTTGGTCGCATCAACCCGCTGCTCCAGCAAACTATGGCCCGCCAACTTCACTCCGCCGATATCCGACTTGCTAGTACTGGGTTGTTCAGTCGCAGCGACTAACCCACCCTTCGTAGAAGCAACCGTTCCTATGTCGGTCTTGGGGAGTAGGGGAGATATGACAGGCGCGTGGGATGCGGTATATTCGGGCACAGACGCTGCTGGGGGAGAAGCGCTGGGAGCAGATCTTTCCACCACCGTGGAGTACATGGGAGACGAGACCGGGGCCGATGTTATTACCGCAACCGGTACCGAAGCGCCAGCAGGCCTAACGTTTTCTGGTCCGGAGCGCAAGGTGTACCAGCCCAGCACGCTCAGCCCTACGACAGCAAGCGCTGCGCTTGCACTAGCTCCCCGATGGCTGCGTAATTTTGACCATTTACGCCAGTTGGAAGGTTGCGTGATTCCCAAATCATTAATCGCTGCCTCGACATGCTCCGCTTCTATGTCACGAGTATGGGCAATGAATGCCGCCAGTAGAGATTTATCGGCAAGGTTGTTTATCCGCCGGGCTAATCCATCGGAAGCCCTGGTGATCAAATTTACTGCTTCAGGAGTAAAAATGCCCGGACCGCGGTATCCAGCTGCTCGCAGGCAGAATATCAGATACTCCTTCACCACTTCTGGGTTGAATGGTTGCATGGCGAAATCATGGGTGATGCGATCTTTGAACTGACGCATTTGCGGCAAAGCCAGCGTATTTTTCAGTTCGGGCTGGCCAAACAGGACAATTTGCAGCAACTTATGGCGAGACGAGTCCAAATCGTATAGAAGCCGCAACGCTTCCAGCGTTTCCAGTGGCATGGTGTGGGCTTTATCCAGCAATAACACAACCTGCTTGCCGCCAGCATATTGTTCGATCAGTGCATTTTGGAGTTCGCATATTGCGGCGGTGGGGGATGCTGCGATTATGCAGCTCTCAACAAGCTCGAACTTTAACGCGCTGGCGATGGACTGGAAAAGCTCTTCCTGCGGCAAATTCGGCTTGTCAAAATAAATCGTTTTAATCGTGAGAGGCAATCGCCTCATTAATAAACGGCATAATATCGTTTTGCCGCTACCGATTTGTCCAGTGACCTTGATGATGCCCTCGACACCCTCACCATGCGTAAGCAAATAAATGAGCGCGTCCAGCGTCATGCCTCTGTTGGCCCCCTCGTAAAAACAATGGGTGACCGGAATATCAGCAAATGGCTGTTCAGAAAGCCCGAAGTGACTAAGATACATTACTACCTCATGCGTTTTAGAAGTCCGCTCCATGTTTGCAGACGGAACATAAATAACGGAATTTGTAGCGGCATGTACGGGTGGTCAGTATAATCATCCTAATTGCGGGAGAAAGTAGTTTTAGCATACTATTTGCCTTGTCTTGATCCCCGTAGCTAGAGTATAGTTCGAGTTCTGCCATTATATCCAAGCGGAAGAGCGCGCCGGTTTCATCGTCGCCGCCGAAGGCGCAACCCCCCGGAATCGCTCAGGCGTGGATTAGATCGATCTGATCCTTGAGAACCGCTTGCGACAGGCAATCTGGAGAGCGCCAATATTGCGTTTGGCCACCGAAGGGGCACGCGGGACAGGCATTCCGTAATCTCTCAGGTAAAAGGACAGAGGGGTGAAGTCATGGAAGTGACTTCGCCTTTTTTTATTTTTGGGACGCTCCACCCGTGAAAACAACCTCACTTAATCAAACCCATTACGAAATGAAGGCCAAGATGGTCGATTTCGGTGGCTGGGATATGCCTTTGCATTATGGTTCCCAGCTTGATGAACATCACAAGGTACGCGGTGATGCAGGAATGTTCGACGTGTCCCATATGTTGGCCGTAGACATCGAGGGAGAGGCTGCGCGCATGTTTTTGCGGCGCCTGGTCGCCAATAATGTAGACAAGCTGACACAGCGTGGCAAAGCTCTTTATACCTGTATGCTCAATTTTAAGGGCGGGGTAATAGATGATCTGATCATTTATTTTCTGACTGAAGCGCATTTCCGCATGGTTGTGAATGCGGGTACCGCTGACAAGGACATGGAGTGGATGCTGGCTCAACGAGATGAGTTCGCGCCCGGACTTCAAATTACTCCCCGCCGCGACCTCGCTATGATCGCGGTGCAGGGACCTAACGCGCGCGCCAGGGTTTGGCAAGTTATTCCCGGGGCTCAGGCTGCGACAGAGAACCTGAAGCTGTTCCAAGCAATAACGTATGATAAATATTTTATTGCTCGTACCGGCTATACTGGCGAAGACGGCTTTGAAATCATGCTGCCCTCGAATGACGCCGCAGGTTTCTGGCACGCGCTTCATACGGCAGGCGTGGCGCCGGCGGGACTTGGAGCGCGAGACACATTACGGCTCGAGGCCGGAATGAATCTTTATGGCCAAGACATGGATGAAACGACCAGCCCATTAGAGTCCGGGTTGACCTGGACGGTTGATTTAAAAAGTGATCGCGACTTTATCGGCAAGCAGGCACTGCTGGAGACGCCTGTGAAACGACAATTAATTGGTCTGATTTTACTGGAGCGTGGGGTACTGCGCAGCCACCAGCAAGTTGCTACTCAGTACGACGGTAATGACAAAGGCGAAATCACCAGCGGCGGATTTTCTCCTACACTTAATCAATCCATTGCATTGGCGCGCTTACCGGTAACCGTATCTGCCGGAGATGAAGTGCAAGTATTAGTACGGAACAAGATGCTGCGAGCGAAAGCGGTGAAATATCCGTTCGTGCGAAATGGCAAAAGTTTGATTTGATATGAAAAGCAGAACAAATATCATTAATTTCGGAGCAAAACATGAGCATCCCAAATAATTTGAAATACACCAGATCCCATGAATGGGTGAGGCTTGAGGAAGACGGTACGGTGACGGTCGGTATTACCCAGCATGCCCAAGAGCTACTCGGCGATATGGTGTTCGTGGAACCACCGCACGTAGGCCGCAAACTTGCTCAAAGAGAGGAATGCGCCGTAGTGGAATCCGTCAAGGCGGCAGCCGACGTGTACGCACCTATCGCGGGAGAGGTGGAATCAGTCAACCCTGACCTTGAGGCGGCCCCGGAAAAAATTAACCAGGACGCCTATGCGGCTTGGCTTTTCAAACTAAAGCCAGTAAATGCTGCCGATCTGAACAATCTGCTCGATGCGGCGGGCTATCAGAAATTACTCGAAAGCGAGGAAAGTTAGTAAGCTACGAGATGCCGAAAATGAAACATCGATAATATTTCGGTCTTGCGTTTCGCTCCCAAATTTTCATGCTTCATGCCCACGACTTACGGAACAAATCATGCCGTTCATTCCCCATACTGAAGAAGATATCAACGCGATGCTCCTAAGCATCGGTGCAAACACTATTGATGATTTGTTTGATGAAATTCCTCCCGCCCTGAAAAGCGGCCGCCTGAACCACGTTCCCCCTGGTTTGAACGAAATGGAAATTTCACGTCTGATGCTCGAAAGGGCCGACGCAGACGGGCGTTACCTTAATTTTATCGGCGCTGGTGCGTATGAGCATCATATCCCAGCCGCGGTATGGCAAATTGCTACACGCGGCGAGTTCTATTCGTCGTACACACCCTATCAGGCAGAAGCGAGTCAAGGCTCTTTGCAACTGCTCTACGAATATCAGACCATGATGGCATCTTTAATGGGGATGGATGTTTCCAATGCCAGTATGTATGACGGCGCTTCTGCACTGGCTGAAGCGGCATTGATGGCAGTGCGCTCGCATAAATCCTCGCGCCGTATCCTGATACCGGCCACAGTTCATCCAATCTATCGCCGCGTGGTACGGACCATCGTTAGAAATCAGGGCATTGATGTAGTTGAACTACCATATTGCCGGCAGTCCGGCCAGACCTTGCCTGAATCCCTGAGTGATTTCGGAAAGGAGGAATTTGCCGCGTTGGTCATTCCTCAGCCTAATTTCTTCGGCGTGCTAGAACAGGTAGATGCTCTCACCGATTGGGCCCACAGCAAGAACGCATTGGCGATTGGCGTGGTCAATCCTATGGCGCTTGCGATACTAACTCCCCCCGGCGCGTGGGGCACAAAAGGTGCGGATATCGCTGTGGGCGAAGGCCAGCCATTGGGAATTCCGCTCTCAAGCGGCGGTCCCTATTTCGGTTTTATGGCCTGCAAACAGACTCTCGTGCGTCAAATGCCCGGACGTATTATTGGTCGCACAACCGACCAAGATGGCAAGCCCGGTTTTGTCCTCACACTTCAAGCGCGTGAACAGCATATCCGGCGCTCCAAAGCGACCTCCAACATCTGTACCAACCAAGGCTTGATGGTAACCGCCGCCACCATTTACATGGCCCTGACGGGACCCGAAGGGCTACGACGGATCGCCGCCCAATCCCATGCAAACATGCTCACTTTACTGGAAAAACTCAAAGTTCTGAAAGGAGTAAAAAGGGTTTTCAGCGGGCCGCTGTTTCACGAGGCGGTCATTGCGCTGCCTGCGCCGGTTGACGATATATTGCGCGCACTTAAAGATAAGCAAATATTGGGTGGGCTGAATCTAAAGGAATATTATCCGGAGCTTGACAATACGATATTGGTGTGCGCAACCGAAACCAAAACATGCGCGGATTTGGAGGCTTACGCCGGTCACCTGAGTCAGGCAATTGATAATAGGACGGCAGTTGATTCCCACTCCTCCTCGGCTACTTCACTCTCAATGTAAGGAGAATAGCATGGTAACGTTGGCAGGCAATCCCATCAAAATTGAAGGCGTCTTTCCTAAGGCAGGCGACAAAGCCCCTGCGTTCTCGCTAGTAAATAAAGAGTTGAAAGACGTAACACTGGCCGAATTTGCAGGCAAGAAAAAAGTACTCAACATCGTTCCCAGCCTGGATACCCCCGTTTGCGCCATGTCTACCCGTAAGTTTAATGAAAAAGCCAGCAACATGGACAATACCGTGGTGTTGATAATCGCCGCAGACTTGCCTTTTGCAATGAGTCGCTTCTGCGACATCGAAGGGTTGGACAAGGTAGTCGTATTGTCTACCATGCGAGGATCTGAATTCATGAAAAATTATGGCGTCGCGATTACCGATGGCCCGTTGGCCGGCATCACGGCGCGCGCCGTTGTGGTGCTGGATGAAGGCGATAAAGTAATCCATTCTGAATTGGTGCAGGAGATAAAGGACGAACCCGACTACGATGCGGCTTTGGCTGCTTTGAAAAAAGCTTCAGGATAGCCCTTTTAGAATTTGAAGTTCTATGCATGCTCATTTGGCAACTGACTTCGTAAGCGGTAAGCGAAAGAGATTCACTTCCGCACTTTGGTAAACAACGAATATTGCGACGAAGTCAATTTAGCGTAGCGGACGTTGGCAGATTTGAACTTTGGACGCATCCAATAAACATTAACCGCAAGGACTTGAATTTCACCAATGCTGATATTTGAACACTCACGCCCTGGACGGCGCAATTATTCTCAATCCCCGGGAACATCTGCAGAAACGGCAACTATCCCCCAGAACCTGCTCCGAAAAGTACCGCCGCTGCTGCCGGAAGTATCTGAGATGGATGCAGTGCGTCATTACACGCGCCTGTCGCAAAAGAATTTTTCGATAGACACGCAGTTCTATCCGCTCGGCTCCTGCACGATGAAATACAATCCGCGCGCATGCAACTCACTGGCGATGCTTCCGTCATTTCTGGCGCGGCATCCCCGGGCGCCGGAAAGTACCGGTCAGGGTTTTCTTGCGTGCATGTATGAACTGCAAGAAATATTGAAGGATGTAACCGGCATGGCGGGCGTAAGTCTTACACCGATGGCCGGCGCGCAAGGCGAGCTAATCGGCATAGCGATGATACGCGCCTATCACGAGTCGCGCGGGGATTCTGCTCGCACCGAAATCATCGTACCCGACGCTGCTCACGGCACGAATCCGGCTACCGCCGTGATGTGCGGCTACAAAGTCGTAGAAATATCCACCGACAAGGAAGGCGACGTGGACATGGATGCGCTTAAAGCCGCAGTTGGGCCTCAAACGGCAGGGTTGATGCTGACGAACCCTTCCACCCTCGGCGTGTTTGAGAAGAACGTAGCCGAAATGAGCAGAATTGTCCATCAGGCCGGAGGGTTATTGTATTACGACGGCGCGAACCTGAATGCGATACTTGGCAAGGTGAAACCGGGCGACATGGGCTTTGACGTAATTCATATCAACCTTCATAAAACTTTCTCAACCCCCCATGGCGGAGGAGGACCAGGTTCCGCGCCAGTGGGCGTTGCCCAGCGTTTATTACCGTACATGCCCGTACCGGTGGTGGCATTCGAAAAAGGAATATATCGCTGGCTGGCAGAAAAAGACATCCCTCAGTCCATCGGCAGACTTTCGGCGCACATGGGTAATGCAGGTGTGCTGCTGCGGGCATATGTCTATGTCCGCTTGCTAGGCGCGGAAGGCATGCACCGGGTGGCGGAGTTCGCTACGCTTAATGCTAATTACTTGATGGCGGAACTCAGCAAGGCAGGTTTTGAGATTGCTTATCCTGCCCGCCGTGCCAGCCATGAGTTTATTGTCACGTTGAAAGAACTTAAGGATAAAACGGGCGTAACTGCGATGAACGTGGCCAAGCGATTGCTGGACAAAGGTTATCACGCCCCTACCACCTATTTCCCGCTACTGGTGCCGGAATGCCTGCTGATCGAACCTGCTGAAACCGAATCCAAGGAAACGCTGGATGCGTTTGTCGCGTCCATGAAAGAAATACTGGAAGAAGCTCACACCCAGCCGGAAATGGTAAAAAGTGCGCCACATACGACGCCGGTGCGCAGGCTGGACGACGTGAAAGCCGCTCGGGAACTGGATTTAGTTTGGAAGCAGACTTGAGAGTCACCTGACTTAACTGATACAAAAAGCCGTTCCCTATCTCCCGCCAGGCACATGCATACACTTATTTGCGGCTCTATCGCTTACGACACCATCATGGTGTTCAACGACCATTTCAAGAATCATATCCTGCCGGAAAAGATCCATATATTGAATGTCGCTTTTCTGGTGCCGGACATGCGCCGGGAGTTCGGCGGCTGCGCCGGCAACATTGCGTACAATCTGCAAATGATAGGCGGCAAGCCACTTATCATGGCTACCGTGGGTGATGACTATCAGCCCTATGCAAGCCGCTTGAACAGCCTGAATCTGGCGCAAACCCATATACGGCACGTGAGCAATACATTTACTGCGCAAGCGTTCATCACCACCGATCTGGCGGATAACCAAATCACCGCCTTTCATCCTGGCGCGATGAATTTTTCGCATGAAAACCATGTCGCCGATGCAAAAGATGTCGGCCTTGGCATTATTGCTCCGGACGGGCGTGATGGCATGGTACAGCATGCGCGCGAGTTCCATGAAGCAGGGATCCCATTCATGTTCGATCCCGGCCAAGGACTGCCGATGTTTAATGGCGAAGAACTGCTGGATATCATCAACAAGGCCGATTACGTCGCGGTCAACGACTATGAAGGCCAGTTGCTGCAAGAGCGCACCGGCCGCACGCTGGAAGCGCTGGCAAAAATGGTGAAGGGATTGGTTGTCACAAAAGGCTCTCAGGGCTCGGTAATTTATTCTGATGGTCAACAGATCGGAATTCCGAGCGTTAAAGTGGATAAACTGATCGATCCGACGGGATGCGGCGACGCTTACCGCGCAGGGCTTCTCTACGGAATCTGCAATGAAATGGATTGGCAGAGTACCGGACAGCTTGGCTCGCTTATGGGAGCACTGAAGATCGCCCAACGCGGTGGGCAGAATCATAGCTTCCGGCAGGATGAAATCGATCAACGGTATTTCGAAATTTTTGGCAACCGCATTCTTCTATAACGAGGGACGCATGAAACGGACGAATATTATCGCAGTGGCATTGATATATTCATCTGTAACCGTTTTGAGCGGCTGCGCAGCGGGATTATCGGGCAGCGATTATTCCCGTGATCAAGCCCGGCAAGAACAAAGCGTACGTACTGGCGTGGTGGAAAGTGTACGGGAAGTGAAGATTGAAGGTACTCGCAGCCGCATCGGAGCGGTGGCAGGGGGCGTGGCTGGGGGCATCGGTGCCAGCACAGCCGCTGAGGGCAGACTGGGGGCAATCTTTGGCGTTCTCGGTGCGCTTGTCGGGGGGCTGTTGGGGCAGGCAGCAGAGCAGGCGGTAACGAGCAGGACGGGACAAGAAATCACCGTCAAACTAGATAACGGCTCGATGGTATCGGTAACTCAGGCAGCCGATGAGGAATTCAAGCCGGGCGAGCGGGTGAGAATTCTCGGAGGGGGTGGAGTTTCACGAGTATCGCACTAATGCTCTTGATCTGCGAATATGCGTCGAAATCATCAGTCGCCATTATTGATGCGATAATAGTGGCATGCAAAACGCCGCTACCAGCGTCATTACCAGTCGGTTGACACAAATATTTCGGTCCGCCCGCTTGTTGTTGCACATCATTTCAGGCCTAGCCCAATCTGCGATATACCCCCATCTCAATCAGTCAGCGCAAAGACGCATGGCGCAAAACTGGTCAGCAGGCCTCCTTGCGATTCTATGCATCAGGTTGCGCTACAGCGGTGCAGTGCCTGGCGCTGAAATGGAGCGGGTAATGCTAGCGGCCAATCATGTTTCCTGGCTTGATGTGTATTCTCTTAATGCGGTGTGTCCCGCTCATTTCGTAGCCAAATCCGAAATTCGCGAGTGGCCATTGCTCGGCTGGTTGAGCCGAAATGCGGGAACATTGTTCATCGAGCGCACCAAACGCAGCGATACCGCCCGGATAAACGAGGACATTGGCAATGCGTTGACTACGGGAGATCGGGTTGCAATATTCCCGGAAGGCACGACCAGCGACGGCACCATGCTTCGGCATTTTCATGCATCGCTATTGCAACCGGCGGTAACGGTCGCAGCGATATTATGTCCGGTTGCGATACGTTATAAGGACGCCGCAGGAGGAATCAGCAAGGCAGCGGCATTCGTCAATATATCGATGCTGGAATCACTACGGAGAATATTGCGGCAACCATGGATTGAGGTCGAACTAATTTTCGCCGAACCTATTCATAGCAGCGGAAAAAATCGACGTGAACTGGCACGTCATGCCGAACACGCTATTGCCGACGCTTTGTCTCTTCCCTTGCCGCACAAGGCACTTGGAAAACCTTTCGATCTTCCAAGCGAACTGCAGTGAGGCTTCCTCCCCATAAACAGCCTGTATCCAGCGCTATCAGATTATCTCTAATTTGCAAACCCAACGCTGACCAATGGCCGCAAACGATGGTGGCCTCCCGGCTGGCGCGGTTCGGCGTCTCGAACCATGGCAGATAGCCGGCCGGTATGTTCTGCACCAAGCCCTTGTGAGCAAAATCCATTTTTCCGTCGGGAGTGCATGCCCGCATACGCGTCATGGCGTTGATGATGACCCGCAAGCGCGCATACCCTCCAAGACTGTCATCCCACTGATCGGGCTGGTTGCCATACATATGGGCGCAGAATTCATGGAAATCTGCACTGCGCAACGCCCCTTCGACCACTTGCGCAAGCAACGCGGCTTGCGCCACGCTCCAGGACGGCAGCAAGCCCGCATGCACCATGACATAATTCCCATCCACATGCAACAGCCGCTGATGCCGCAGCCAATGGAATAATTCATCCCTTTCAGGCGCTCGGAGTATGTCCTGTAGTGTGTCGTTCCGATGCAGTTTAGCGCAACCTTCGGCAACCATTAGCAGATGCAGATCATGGTTGCCCAGCACCATGATTACCGCATCGTCCAGCCGCCGGACGAAACGCAATACGGCCAGTGAATCCGGTCCGCGGTTGACGATATCACCCACCAGCCACAACCTGTCTTTTACGCGGTCAAAGTGGATCAGGTCAAGAAGCTGCCTGAATTCCTTATAGCAGCCCTGCAAATCACCGATTGCGAACGTAGCCATATTTTGGGAAAATCAATTTAAAATGAAATCGCGAAGACCCGTTGAGCCGTCCCGGGATCCATATTAACGACCGCATCCCATAAAAAATAAGGGCGATATGGACCTTCCCAATCGCCCTGTTATCCCGTGCTTTTTCAAGTCCTCAGAGAATCATTTGGACTGACTCACCATGTAGTCCACTACCGCCTTGACGTCGGCATCGGACAGACTGACGTTTCCGCCTTTGGCAGGCATCGCGTTCTTGCCGTTGAGTGCGCTATTGTAGAGCGTATCCATGCCGGCTTTGATGCGCGGAGCCCACGTCGATTTGTCGCCGAGTTTGGGAGCGCCTGCCGCACCTGTTGTGTGACATGCGGCGCAACTGGCGGTATAGATACCCTTGATTTTCTCACCGCTATCAGTTGCGACGCTATCAGTTGCCGCTAATGAAGCAACTGCCCCATTCGCTGCCTGATCAGCTCCGTTTAACTTCCCGTCCGCCTGCGGCGAGTCACTAGTCACCAGTATTCCCACCGGTTTCAAGCGTTTCTCCACGGCTTCATTCGAAAACACAGGGTTGTTTTGGTCTACCGGAACGTCGCCGGTGACAAACTCCGCCAACAGCAAGATAATCGCGATTGGAAATACAAAAGCGGCCGAAAGAACCGTAAGTAGTTGTTTGGGCGTCTTGATGCCCGAGGAATGCCCTGCTTCTTCAGTGCCGCTCACAATAACTCCCCAAGGAAAAAATAGTTATTGTATAGGTTCGTGCCTGTTCAAGCAAAAACACACATCTGTTTACGTTGGACGGGCGATATAAAAAAAGCTATCCTATGAGTCTGCGCGGTAAAGTAAGTTTACGTCTATTTGCGCCCATAGCTCAGCTGGATAGAGTACCGCCCTCCGAAGGCGGGGGTCACACGTTCGAATCGTGTTGGGCGCGCCATAATCCTACAATCAGTAAAATGTGACCAAGAGCTGTAATTTATGTAAGCGTGTGCAAGCGTTTATAGCGACGACGCAGGAGTGATGCCTGACGGTTACTGTCTATTTTCACTCAACCGCGGTTTGTTTTCTGGACAACTCAGCTCTGCACGGACTTGCTTGCAGCGTAAATTTTCAAACCGCCTTTTGCGCACACGCCAGCAATCCGATCTTGAAATCGGGTCAGATTTCGACTCGCGCCCCCAGTTCGAGGACACGGTTCGCAGGTAGCTTAAAGTATTCGGCAGCGCTGCTGGCATTGCGAGCCATGGTCGCAAAAAGCCGCTCCCGCCACACCGCCATTCCGGCACCAGGACTCGGCACGACAATGTCACGGCTAAGAAAAAAGGACGTTTTCAGCGGCTCGAACACAAGCCCATATGGTTCACACATCTCAAGCGCGTACGGCAGATTAGGCTGGTCTTTGAAACCGTATCGGACAGTAATTTGGTAGCAGTTATCGATCAACTGCTCGATTGCTATTCGCTGGTTCGCCGATACCCGCGGGGTTTCCATATAAACCACCGTCAGGAACACTACGCGCTCATGCAAGACCTGGTTATGAGCGAGATTATGCAGTAACGCATGGGGCACTCCATTCGGATCTGCGGTCAGAAAGATCGATGTGCCAGCGACACGCGCCGGTGGGTCGGCGATCAAGGATTCGAGGAAGGGCTGAAGTGGTATGGCAGCCGAGCGCAAGTGTTCGAACAAGATGCGGCGTCCGCGATGCCACGTAACCATGATGGTAAAGATCACAACCCCGATCGCGAGCGGAAACCAGCCTCCCTGGGCAAGTTTCAGGGTCGTAGCCGCAAAGAATATTGTATCAACGGTGAGAAAAATCGCAGTCGCAATCACGCACAAAATCCAAGAGTAGTTCCAGGCATAGCGAAGTACGAAAAACGTAAGAAGTGTTTCAATCACCATCGTGGCAGTGACGGCAAAGCCATATGCAGATGCAAGACTGGAAGATGAGCCGAATCCCAACACCGCCAGGACTACCGCTATGAGAAGCGTCCAATTGACAAAGGGGATATATATCTGACCGATCTTTCGATCTGAGGTGTACTTAATCTGCATGCGAGGCAGAAATCCCAACTGGATAGCTTGTTTGGTCACCGAGAAAACACCGGAGATAACAGCTTGCGATGCGATTACGGTAGCAACGGTCGCCAACCCTACAGCCGGATAGAGCGCCCAGGCCGGAAATAACAAATAGAAAGGATTGGCACTTGCTAGCGGGCTGGAAAGCAGCAGCGCTCCCTGCCCGAGATAATTCAACGTAAGCGCTGGCAATACACATCCATACCAGGCGAGGCGGATAGGCTTCGCGCCGAAATGCCCCATATCCGCATAGAGCGCCTCACCGCCTGTAACCGCGAGCACTACGGCGCCAAAAGCAACGAACGCGAGCCACCCGTTGGTTAGACAGAAAGCGAGCGCATGAAGTGGATTAAGCGCAGACAATATCTGGGGTGCTGCACCAATATTGGTGAGGCCGGCAATTCCGAGCGTACTGAACCATATCAGCGTGAT
>JALYOY010000021.1 GCA_030856655.1 Pseudomonadota bacterium
AATGAATTTTAAGCTGCTCCATATTGGCTGCGCCTCCGGCAAACGTCACCCGGTCGAATGTTCCCTCTGGAATATTTAATTGTTCAAGTAATTTTGTTACGGTCTGTTGAATCCGAAAGTCCATACATCCAACAACCGCGTGACGACATGTATGCATATGTTTCACCTTGCCACATTAAAATTCTCAAAATTTGAAGCCAGCCAACGGCGAGATCCTGCCTCCCGCACGATTCTCCGTCAACCGGTAATTCAACAAGGCTTTTTCTCGCAAACACCAGTTCTGGAAAAATATTCGAAGTTTGCTCAAATTGAGAGTAGTAAAGCCCCGAACACCTGCTTCTCATTTCGACCAAGCGCTCTCCCATCGCTAACGGTGGCTGGGTGTAGAAAGCCGCAATGAGTTCTGGAATGGCGCCCGGATACAAATAGCGCTTATATCGATAGCTGGTTTTGCCATGTTCGTGTATCTGTTTTCCAAATTCAAAGATACGAGACCGGCTGTTCCTTATTTCCTGCTGATAGGAGCCAGCACTGATAGGAGCCAGCATAGCATCGGCTCAATTCCTGCCCGTATCCATGTTACATGTGGATGACGTGGAGCTTAAGCTTGCTCTGCCGATACCAAACATTGATAGTGCAATGACCTGGGTTTATATCATCGGTTTTGCCGCAATGCTTGCTACGATCGATGTGATAGAGCAGGTTATGAGCAATGCGGCCATCGAAAAGATTGACCCATTAAAACGCAAATGCCATACCAATAACAGCTTGTTTGCGATCTGGATATCAAATATGGGCGCAAGTTTCTTCGGTGGCATGACCAACCTGGACGGATTGGCAAAAAAAGCACCACCAATAAATTAGCCGGAGCCTATACCAAGTTCTCCAATCTTGTTGGTCTGGTTATTCTCTTTTTCGTAATCAATACCCATTATCTGGAGTTTCTGCCGAAGTTTTCGCTGGCGGCGATAATGATATTCTCAGGCTGGAAAATGATCATGGGATTGTGGCATGTCGCGCACCACGGCCAATACGCATTGATACTTGCCGCTGTCACTGCATTATTGGTCTTTAAGGCCGGCATTTTCGAAGGCATGTTAATCGCCCTCGCTGTGCATGGCCTCGTTAATTATCTGGTTTTCCATCAAGCCGGCAAAATACCGGGCAAGATCATTATCAAGAAGTATTTCGAGAAATTCTCCACAGGTGGCGGCGCAGACTGAGTTAGCAACTTTATCGCGGCAGACGGCGGGCGCTGAAATGCCCGCCCCTTTTTTAATGATTTACATGTTTGTCAAGAGAGGAGTCAGCATGTACCACAAAATCATGGTTGCGATCGGCGACGATGAAGTTTTCCAAAACGCTTTGAGGGAAGCTTTACGCATTGCTGCCGCTTATGGTGCCGAAATATGTATCATGCATGCCGTCGCGAGCCAAAACGATGATGAAAGCGGCGGCCATCCACAAAATGGCGCCGCCTTGCTGGAGAAGACGAAGTCTATCGCAAGCGAGGCGTTGACAGTTGAAACCCGACTACTGGACGCCGATGGGGAATACGACCTGAATGGTATTTCTGACGCAGTCGCCCATGCCGTTGTCGAGTGGGGAGCGGATCTGCTGGTGGTAGGAACCAAAGGGCGTCGCGGCCTGGAGCGCCTAGTCATCGGTTCAGTGGCGGGACAACTAGTGAACACGGTAGATATCTCAATTTTATTAGCTCGTTCCCACTAGCGTTTGGTGCCCAAAAAAATTTCGCTTATATGTGAAGAATATGTGTACAAAGTGTCAAAAACTTGTGAATTTGTGAAAAATGTGTATAATAAATGTCAAATAATTGTGAAGTTTTAAATGACGTAGACGAACCAGCTACACGCCGGTTTTATCGCTAGCTAAGTACTTTTTAGACAACATTAGGAGCATTTTCCGTGAAAACCACTCGTATTATTTTCGCTTTAGTTTTGACTGCGGGTCTTGTCCTTCTGTGGGCTATGCCCATCCTCTCATCAAAGGACTTTGATGCAAGTCGGTTCGCTATCGACTTGTGCATATTTATGGGGACTTATTTAATGCTTGTTTGTCCCGATCTTTTCAGTTCCATAGCGCGCCGCGAGAAGCGATTTACTAGTCGTGCCCAGGCATAAACGGGGCGCTTCCCTATGAAAGAGTTAGCAAAACCTACTAACTCTTTCATATAATATCCGATGTATGGAAGAGTATTTTGGGTTAATTTCAAACTCTTCGGCTCGCCGCAACTGATATAACCATTCCTCTACTCCACGCGTTTCCGATGTTCGCTCGCTTTGAATGCAATGAAAAATAAGTCAATCGCGGTCCTCATGCTAACCGGGATATTGCTAGTGGCTCCGCCGGCTCTTGCAAAGAAACCTGAGAATGAATCTTCGCGCGCAATAGACATCCCCTGCATACAAAACGCAATCGAGGAGCGCGATAGTCGCTAGTGAATATGACCGATACTTGGGCGTTATCAACAAAGGATGCACTGGAAACGCGACGCAGTGCATTAACGGAAGCTTGGGGTATCTCCAGCTATAAAGACCGGAGGTTCGCGCAACGAAAGGCATGGAGTGACTACGGTAAAATTCTTCAGAGTACCAACAGCGAAAAAACGAAAGCACGGGCCCGTGCATGGAAAAAATTCGACCACGATCGTAAGCAATGTGAGGGCGGGTATTCTCCCGAGATGAAAACGGGCAGCACGTATGATGCAAATCTCTAGGCAAGGGAATGTCACAACGAAATGTCGAAGCGAAGCAGTAAACGTTCTCCTTAATTGGAACTCCGCTGGATTTGCCAGTTAAAAGTAAGTAAAAATGTTAGGAAGCGCGCTGAACCGGCAGCAACCGTGCATGAGATGAACGACAATTCGTTCCATCGGTGCAGGAAGCGCGGAAGGTCTCATTCTTATCCTAATTGTCATGTTGAGCGGCTGATTATTTTGTAAGCGGGCATTGCAAATTTAAACTTCTAACCCTTTATATATTGATCATGTTAAAGACATCTGCATCAACCAGCACATTTCTTTATTTTGCATACGGCGCAAACATGTTGTCTCGGAGGTTGTGTGCCCCGGATAGAGCACCCTCCGCTGTAGCGATAGACATTGGTTTTGTTCAGGGGCGAAGGTTCTCCTTTGGAAAAGTGAGCCGTGATGGGTCCGGAAAATGCGATTTCGAAGCAACGGGGTAACCTGAAAGATCGGGCCTATGGCGTTCTTTTTAAGATAAGTACAAAAGAAAATCAGAGCTTGGACAAAGCAGAGGGTCTCGGAATCGGATACGGTGAAACGGATATTCAAGTAGTTACTTCGACGGGGATTTATACCGTCTTAACATATGCGGCGAGCTATAGAGAGAAGCCGCTCTTGCCCTTACCAATGGTATAAAGCGTCAGTTATAGCGGGAGCCCTCGAACATGGTTTGCCCACTGAATACGTTGAATGGCTGCGAACATTTGAAGCGCAACCTGATACAAATGCAAAGCGCCGTACTGAGAGGGAGGCCCTCATATTCGGCGATTTGCCGCTGTATCGCTTCCAGTTTGATATGGATATGCGTCAGACCGCTGTTAACGAGGCGTAAAGGAACCGATGATGCGCGTTGCTCAAACGCTGAATCACCCGCGGTGGTTATTAGGGTTAATAGGCGCAAAATTATAAACGCAAGGCTATAAACGAAAGCCTATTGTCTCAGGCAGGAGTTTTTAGTCTGTCCTTCAGATTGTAGGTTTAATAAGCTCGCGATATCGTACCCAACGATGTGGTCAGCTTGTGATAAAAAGCGAAACGCCGCTTGCTGATTTTTCCCTCTTCCGAGGCCTGTGCGAGCGCACAGCCAGGTTCCCCCGCATGACAACAATTGTTGAATCTACAACGTCCGATGTAAGGGCGAAATTCGATAAATTCCCACGCTAAATCCTTCTCATCGATATGGTGCAAGCCAAATTCCTGCATGCCGGGCGAATCGATGATGCGGCTGGTGTCGTCGAGGTGATAAAGGCGCGCATGGGTAGTAGTATGGCGTCCCGTATCAAGGGCAATGGAAATACTTGCAGTGGCGCGCTCTGCATCTGGGATGAAGGCATTGATAAGGGTCGATTTGCCCATACCAGACTGGCCCACAAGAACGCTAAGATGGCCCCGGAGATAGGACAAAAGTAGCGCGGCGTTGCTCTTTGCGCTAATTTGCAGCAGGGGATAACCTAGTTCCCGGTAGATCGCGAGTGAGGAAGCGGCGACATGCGTTGGTTCGCTGAGGTCTGCCTTATTGAGTACGATCAAGGATTTGATGCGCTGATTCTCGGCAGCAATGAGGCAACGGTTTATTAGTTCTTCATTGAAACTGGGAACGGCTGCCACAACAATGACCATTTGGGTGACATTAGCGGCGATAAGTTTTTCGCGGTAAGCATCGCTACGATATAGTATCGTGCTACGTGGCAGAATATTTTCTATCACCCCTTGCCCTGGCGCAGTGAGGTGGATTTCCACCTGGTCGCCACATGCCGCCCCGCCTTTCTTCCCCCGCATGACGCAGGAAAGCGCCGCATCACTTGCGGTTTTAACAAGAAAATGCCGACCGAATGCGGCGACTATTTGCCCAGGAATTGTTAACGGATGGGAAGGCGGCGAGTTGATCTCAAATTTTGAAAAGGGTATCAATTTTTGCAGCACAAATAAAATCGTTCTCCGACAAGCCATTGACAGCATGGGTGGTATATTCCACGCGGCATTTATTATAGCCAACCGCAATGTCCGGATGATGGTCTTCACGATGCGAAATCCACGCGACTGCGTTAACGAAGGCCATAGTCTGATAATAGTTATTGAAATTGTAGACTTTCCCGATAAGTTTATCGAAAAACTCCCATCCATCAAGCTGCTGCATCAGTACCGTAACTTCGTTGGGCGAAAGCGGCGGCATGCCGCCTTCGCAGGGCCGGCATTGTTTGGTTGACAGATCACTGACGGTGGTATTCATTAGCGCTCCTGCTGGTTGGTGATTTACAAGTTAGTCGATTTCGGACATTGAAAATTAATTATGCGCCAGCTTTTGCAGCCGCGCTATTCTCATTGCGGCAGGCGGATGAGAATCGTAAAATGCCGAATGCAGAGGGTCCGGAGTGAGTGTTGCGGCGTTGTCCTGGTAGAGTTTAACCAGTGCTCGCATGAGATCGGTGGCTGAAGCGTTGTGGGCGGCATATTCGTCGGCCTCGAATTCGTGCTTGCGTGAGTACAAGCTTGCCAGCGGTTGGAATAGAAAGGTAAACGCGGGCATTACCAGGAAAAACAGCAGCAGCGCCATAGCTGGCGAAGGTAAGGATGAAACGGAAACGCCCAATCCCTCGTAAAACCAGTCCTGCTGCATCAAGTAGCCCAGCATCCACAAGAATACCAAGCTCATGGCAAAACTCCAGATGATGCGTTTAATCACGTGACGGCGCTTGAAATGTCCCAGTTCATGCGCCAGCACCGCCTCAATTTCAGGTCCATCCAAGCGGCTAAGCAAGGTATCGAAAAACACAATTCGCTTGGTTTTGCCGAAGCCGGTGAAATAAGCATTGCCGTGATTGCTGCGGCGCGAGCCATCCATAACGAAAAGACCGCTGGACTTAAAACCGCATTTCCGCATCAGTTGCTCAATACGCGTTTTGAGCGCGGCATCTTCAAGCGGAGTGAATTTATTGAATAGCGGCGCAATCCAGGTTGGGTAAATGGCCAGAACCACAAGATTAAAGCCCATCCAAGCGAGCCAGGCATAAAACCACCAGTTCGCGCCCATTATCTCCATCAGCCACAAAACGCCTAATAAAAGGGGCATGCCGAATAGCATTCCCAACGCGGTTCGCTTGACGAGATCGGCCAGAAACATGCGAGGCGTCATTTTGTTGAACCCGAATTGTTGTTCGATAATAAAGGTCCGATAATAGCTAATGGGAATTTCCGCTGCGCCCATCAGCAGCATAGCGCTCATAATGAGTGCCATGCCATTGGCCAGCGGATTGTTCAGCCAACCTGACCAGAAGGCAGCCAGGGCACTCAATCCTCCTCCCAGGGTGAATATCAGCAAAAACAATGCTTCTAGCGTTATGCTGACGTAACCCAGACGCGTCTTTGCACAAGTGTAGTCCGCTGCTTTCTGATGTGCCTCAATGTTGATCTGGGAAGAAAACCCCGCGGGCACGCTGTTGCGATGGGCCAGGATGTGATGAATATGCCGCGTTGCCAGCCACATTCGCGCGCAAAAGGTGAGCAGCAGAGCGACAAGAAAGACGAGAGTAAAAATTTGCATAAATAATATAGAGAGGTAATGCGATTTCGCCGCAGTTGGCCGCACCAGCAGAAACGCCGAAAGGTGACGGCTTCGTGTCGATATGACACAATTACATCTCGAAAATTCAGGAAAGCGATTAATTATGGCACAAGATAATAATAACCTTATCTGGATAGATATGGAAATGAGCGGGTTGAGCCCCGACAATGACCGTATCATTGAGGTCGCTCTGGTAGTGACCGACTCTCAACTGAACGTGCTAGCAGAAGCGCCGGTATTGGTGGTATCCCAGCCGCAAGCCGTGCTGGACGGCATGGACAGCTGGAATAAGTCCACCCATGCCAAGTCTGGTCTGATCGAAAAGGTCAAGATATCCAGACTGACGGAAGCCGAGGTGGAAGCGCGCATGATCGCGTTTTTGCAAGAGCATATTCCACCTAGTATTTCTCCCATGTGCGGAAATTCGATCTGCCAGGATCGCCGTTTTTTGGCGCGCTGGATGCCACAACTTGAGGGCTATTTTTATTATCGCAACCTTGACGTAAGCAGCCTGAAGGAATTGGTAAAACGGTGGAAGCCCGAGATTGCCGCCGGTTTGACCAAGCAATGCAAGCATGAAGCATTGGCCGACATCTACGATTCCGTTGCTGAAATGAAATATTACCGCGAGCATTTTATCAAAGCATAGTAGTACGCATAGAATAAGACGCAATTCTCTCGCCGGGCGGAGATAACCGCCACCTTTTTCCCCCATCTCTTTTTTCACGGAAATTAAGCATGTCCTCCGGCACCGCATTCACTATCGCCGTCAATCCGAAGATTCCTCCTCGTTTGGCGCGCCTTGAAGAACTGGCCGACGATCTTTGGTACAGCTGGGATCGTTCCACACGCTCGCTGTTTTCCCGCCTACATCCTGGTCTGTGGGGAGCGGTAGGGCACAATCCGAAAGCTTTTCTCAAGCGCGTAGACGAATCGCTGTTGCTTAAAGCGGCAGAGGATCAGGTATTTCTGGCTAATTACAACAGCATTCTATCGGCATATGATTCTTACCATTCCGAACCGGTACGAAACGATGGCAATAGGAGTTTGCATCAAGACGATCAGGTGGCTTACTTCTGCTTCGAGTTTGGCTTCCATGAAAGCTTTCCGATTTATTCGGGTGGCCTAGGTATTCTGGCCGGTGACCACTGCAAGGCGGCGAGCGACTTACGCTTGCCATTTATCGGTGTCGGCTTGCTCTATCGTCAAGGATATTTTTTTCAGACCATAGATAATCGAGGCAATCAGCAAGTCATCTATACTGATTCGGATTTTGAAGACCTACCAGTGGGGCCCGTATTGCGCAAGAATGGCTCCGAAGTGAAGATCGAAGTGGAACTGCCGCAACGCAAAGTGATGGCAAAGGTTTGGCAGGCGAAAATAGGTCATGTCACGCTCTATCTGCTCGATACCGATCTGCCGGAAAATTCCGCGCAAGACCGCGACATTACCCATCAACTGTACGGCGGCGACAAGACCCTGCGCATCGAGCAGGAAATCATACTTGGCGTCGGTGGCGCACGTGCGCTGCGGGAAATGGGAATGAAACCGACGGTATGGCATATTAATGAAGGCCACGCGGCATTCATGATGCTGGAACGTATGCGCGATCTGGTGCAGCAGGGGCTGCATTTCGCAAGCGCCCTGGAAGCAGTGGCGGCAAATACGGTATTCACTACCCATACCGCGGTACCGGCAGGACATGATTATTTCAGTAATGATATGATGTTCAGATATTTTGAGGGGTTCTGCCATGATCTCGGAATCACTCGCGAAGAGTTTATGGCGCTGGGCCGCGTCGTCGGTAGCCATGATTTCAACATGACTGCGCTTGCCATCCATGGTTCGCGCTTCCATAACGGTGTGAGCAAGATACACGGCAATGTATCCGCACGCATCTGCCGGGATTTATGGCCTCAGATTGAACCCGAAGAAAATCCGATGGCATTTATTACGAACGGCGTGCATGTGCCAACTTTTCTGGCGCAGGAATGGTCCGATTTATTCGACCGCTATCTTGGTTACGACTGGCGCAACAATATGTCCGATACCGAATACTGGTCGCGTATTGATGCGATACCTGATCACTTGTTCTGGAGTGTGCGACAAACGCTGAAATCCCAGATGCTTTATGGCATACGCGCTCGCCTTGCTACACAAAACTCCCGCAATCATGGTTCCGAAGCGCATCTCGATCGCTTGCTCAGATTTACCGATCCCATTAACCCAAATACTCTGATACTTGGCTTTGCCCGCCGCTTTGCAACTTACAAACGGGCCGCGCTGCTATTCGAGGATCTCGATTGGTTGCGTAGAATCATGCTTGATCGCGAACGCCCCGTAATCATAGTTTTTGCCGGTAAAGCGCACCCGGCTGACGTCCCCGGGCAGGATCTGATTCGGCGTGTCAGCGAAATTGCGCATCTGCCCGAATTTGAAGGGCAGCTTCTGCTGATCGAAAATTACGACCTGCGTCTTGCCCGGCGGCTGGTAGCGGGAGTGGATGTGTGGCTTAACAGTCCGGTATACCCGTTGGAAGCGAGCGGCACCTCAGGCATGAAAGCCGGCATAAACGGGACGCTTAATCTGAGCGTGCTCGACGGCTGGTGGGGAGAAGGATATAACGGCAAGAATGGCTGGGCTATCAAGCCAGGGCCGGAGAATATGGCCCCAACGCTGCGTGACAAAGAAGAGAGCAGAGATTTCTACGAAACACTGCAAGATCATGTGGTCCCTCTTTACTACAGCCACGATAAGTTTGGTTACTCGCCGGAGTGGGTGAAAATGGCAAAAAACTCAATGATGTCGTTGCTGCCACGCTACAACTCCGCGCGCATGGTCAGCGAGTACACCAAGAATTTTTATGTGCGGGCCAGCAGGCAGGGCACGCTTTATGCTGAAAATGATTTTCGGGGTGCGAAATATATCGCTGGTTGGAAAGCTTTTGTAAGAAATGCGTGGGGCGGGGTAACAATACGCCGATTGGATACTCCCTACAAGCGCATCAACTTTGGTGAAGCGCTGCAATTTAAAGTTGTGGCCGGACTGAACGGTTTACAACCTGAGGATGTGATAGTGGAGCTGCTGATTTGCCGCCAGCTTAAAAAAACAAAGTTACGCGAGTTCAATCACTTCAGGTTTGAGTGTTCCGGCATCGAAGAATCGGGCGAGCATATGTTTGCATTGAATCTTACCCCGGATTTATGCGGCAAGCTGGAATATTACATGCGCGTTTATCCGTATCAACCATTGCTGACCCACCCATTTGAAATGGGCATGATGGTGTGGCTGTGATTTCATTTTCAGAGACGATCAGACAGTAGCGACAAGTAGACATTAAGGTAGGCGGCGGCGCTAGAGCGCCAACTGAAATCTTTGGCCATTCCATTTTTCATTAAGCGGCGCCAGACTGTCTTAGTTTGATAGGCAACGGTGACACGCTGGATGGCGCTGAGGAAATTGTCCTGGGTCATTTCGTGGAACACGAAACCGCTGGCACTACCTTCAGCCAAGGTGGCCGGTGAGCAATCAACTACCGTGTCAATCAAACCGCCTGTAGCGTGGACTAACGGTGGCGTCCCATAGCGCTGGCTGTACATTTGATTCAAGCCGCAAGGTTCGAAGCGCGATGGCATCAAGAAGCAGTCCGCTCCGGCTTCGACCAAGTGTGAAAGTTTCTCGTCAAAGCCAATACGCACGGCAATTTTTTCTGGCTGGTCTTTTGCCAACGTTTTCAATTGCTGCGCCAGCAGCGGTTCGCCACTGCCCAGAATAGCCAATTGCGCCGGCATGCCGGTTAGCTGTGCCGCCACCTGTAGTAACAGATCGTAGCCTTTTTGATAAGTGAGGCGGCCTACCGCTCCGAATAACGGAATGTCGGGGTCGACATTCAATCCAAGCAACTGTTGCAGTGCTCGTTTATTGGCGGCCTTCCCGGCAAGATTGCCGGCAGTGTAATTTCTTGCCAGAGCGAGATCGGTAGCAGGAGCCCATTCAGAAGTATCGATGCCATTGACGATGCCGCTGAGATGCTTATTGCGTGTCGCCAGCAAACCTTGCATGCCGAACCCTAGCGGTGCCGTCTGGATTTCCTTTGCGTAGGTAGGGCTTACGGTAGCGATGTGATCGGAATAATAGAGTCCGGCCTTGAGAAACGACATGCTGCCGTGATATTCAGCACCATTTATATCCAAACTGGAGGCGGGCAGTCCCAACTGAGTTACGGTGCCCGGAGGAAACACCCCTTGGAAAGCGAGATTATGTATTGTCATCAGGGAGGCCGCTTTTTTGCCTCGATGAAAATGCAGATATGCCGGCACGAGACCACTTTGCCAATCATTGCAGTGCGCGATACGCGGACGCCAGGCGAGCGGACTGGCGTCGCTTGCTAGAATGGCACCGATTTTTGCGAGAAGGCCGAAACGCAATGCATTATCCTGCCAGTTGTGTCCTGCCGCATCCACGTAAGGATTTCCTTCTCGACGGTAGAGTGTGGGGCAATCAATGACGAATATGGGAATGCTTGCCGACGCGCCGAAAGGCAACCTAGCGGATAGCAGCGTCGATGATGGAAATGGAGGTTGAGCAGTGAATTCGGCTGCTTTGCGCTTGTGTTTGAGCCCTGCTAGTACTTGAGGATAGCCTGGTATGAGTAGACGTGCGTCAACCCTTAGTTCGCGTAATGCCGCCGGCAACGCTGCGCTTACATCGGCTAGCCCGCCAGTTTTGATTAAAGGATAAACTTCCGGTGTGATGAAAAGAACGCCAAGTCTGGAATGTGATGAAGCGAGGGCCATAGGTGAATTGTAAATATCTCTTTTGCGTTATTTTATTTTGAGGGCCTGGAGGTACGAAGAGGCGAGCCTAATTCACGTTCGTTAATTTCTATCTAAACCATAACGTGCTGAGCAGATACCGTCTCGCTGGTTTTGCGGGCACGCGAGCGCATGGAATGGAACCGG
>JALYOY010000023.1 GCA_030856655.1 Pseudomonadota bacterium
AATGAATTTTAAGCTGCTCCATATTGGCTGCGCCTCCGGCAAACGTCACCCGGTCGAATGTTCCCTCTGGAATATTTAATTGTTCAAGTAATTTTGTTACGGTCTGTTGAATCCGAAAGTCCATACACCCAACAACCGCGTGACGACATGTATGCATATATTCGCCTCTATCTCTTAAAGTTTTATGACTGCCAAGTTAACTGATACATGGCATTTCTATGCAAATCGAGTTCCCCGCGACGCACGATTATAATTTGGCGACGGCCACGACAATTTATGCAACCGAGCGCGGGAATAGCCATAATATTTCAGCTAACGTAAATCAAATCATTACATAACATTCCAAGTTAAGGTCGCCTGACCAATGTTACGGTTGAGTTGCATGGTGCACAGATTGCCACAATATGTGTGAAGAGAATGTCGTGCAGTTGTGATAAATTTGTGAAACATGCAAATAATATCCTTGACTCTCCTGCAAAAAAATAGCGCTATCTAAAAATGGAATCCGGCATTATTTTTCTATTGAAAATGAAATGCCGAGGATGCTGCGAGAGATGGAGTTTCCTGAACAGAAAGTTAACTGCGTACAGAAAAGGGCCCCAAGGTCAACAAAAGACGATACAGAAAGATCGGTCTCAGTAATGAAAATACGGAGGATGGTTGTCAGCTAGCGCTGCATCGGCTCAGGCAACTAGAGGAGCAGCGTACGAGCTTCGGAGCCCAGGTCGACCCTAGCCTGAACAAGACTATGCCGTAAGGGATTTAACAAGAATCTTAAGCTGAATCCGGTGTTGGATCAGGTGAAGGGACGGTTAGGGATGGGGCAAGCAGCAACGATGCGGAATGGCGGGATATTAGCGGTGGCAAATGACTACGGAAAGGTAATGTGAAAGGTGGCCCCCTGCCCCGGAATACTGTCGACCTCGATGATCCAGCCATAGTGGTCGCAGATACGTTTGACGATGGCAAGACCGATCCCCAAACCCTCGCCTTGTGTTGAACCACGGAAGAAGCGCTCATAAAGAAGAGGTAGATAGAAGGGTTCTATGCCGATGCCGGAATCGGAAATTGATATGCGGTTCTGGTTAAACTTTACCCGAATGAAACCGCGCTCCGTATATTGCACCGCATTTCGAAGCAGATTCACCAGCGCGGTATGCAGCGCCTGCCGATTTAATGTAAGGACGGCTTTTGGCTCTACTGCAACCTCAAAAATGAGTCGTTTGCGATAGATTTCCGTGCATACGGGTTCTACCGCATCATAAACGCATTCGGCGAGTGCAACCGGTTCCATGATACCTAGGGCCTGCTCGCGAGCAAGGAACAGCAAGGCCTGCAATTGCTCACCCATGCGGGTTGCCGCAGCCTCGATCATTCCAATGCGTGTCCGTGCTCTTTCTGAAAGGCTTGGCTCCGTAACCAGAAGCTCACAACTCGTCAGAATGGTCGTAATCGGGGTCCGCAGTTCGTGGCTTATATTTGCGGTGAATTCTTGCTCGCGCCGCAGCATGCGCGTAATGCGGTTCTGATAGTCGTCCAAGGCATGGGCAAGCTGTGCCACTTCCTCGTCCTGCCCCGGTTGTATCATCGTTGCGCCCTGAACGTCGCCGGGCGCAAGATGCCGGACTCGCTCGGCGAGGTCTGTGACCTGTTTGACGAGTAATCCCGCAAGCAAATATCCCACCACGAGCGCGACGCCGACCACCGACATGAGAGACAATACGATAAGAAGCCTAAGCTCCTGTTGCCGCTGGTCGTGAAGGCCGATTTCATAGGCAACAAGAAATTTCACGCCATCGACGTGCCGTACCGCAACGCGAACCTCCTCCGGGCCCCGGAACACCTTGTGACGCCTGTAGTTGAGTCCCTGCAGATACGAGGGAAGCTGGGATTCCTCGACGGAATCATGAATGATGTATTTTTCGAGGTTGGACCCGACCTGGGGCACAAAATCGGCACGCTCATGATACCGCTGAAGGAGATATTCCATCTCGGTTTCGATGATCTGCTCGATATGCGCCTCTTCGATGTCGTCAGAGGCAATATAAAGGCTGATACCGAGGGTTCCAACGACAACTATGCAGAATACCGCAAACGCCAGCGCAACACGCAGGCGAAGACCACGCTTAAACCCCGGCACGGGAAATCAGGCGGTAACCAAGCCCATGAACCGTCTCGATCGGATCGTAGCCCCCGGCCCGGGTTAACGCGCGGCGCAATTCGTGCATATGGCTGCGCAAAGTATCGCTGGTTCCCTGCGCATCTCCCCAGACTTCCGATTCCAGCTCCCTACGGCTGAAAACGCGGCCGGGCTCGCCCATCATGAGTGCAAGCAGGCGGATGCATTTAGGCGGCAATTTAACGCCCGCCCCAACAAAACGGACCGACAGCGTTTTTGGATCGAACGACAGATCATCGCTTTCCAGCACGCGGCTGGTAACTTTACCGCCGTGCCGTTTGTGCATTGCGACCAGACGCGCCTCGACTTCCTTCAACGCGAATGGCTTGACCAGATAGTCGTCCGCCCCGCAATCAAAACCTTTGAGCTTATCCGCCAGCGTATCACGCGCAGTCAGCATTAGCACGGGGGTGTCGAGATGCGCTTCCTGGCGAAGCTTTCGACACAGCATGATACCATCCATCCCGGGCAAGCCGAGATCAAGCAAAATACCATCAAATCGTTGCGTAACCGCGAGATGCAAGCCGGTAATGCCGTCGGCGGCAGCATCAACGCTGTGACCGCGAGCCTCCAGAAAGTCGTAAAGGTTAGTAGCAATCGCAGGATCATCTTCGATAATCAGTATGTGCACGAGAGAGCCCCACCAGAATTCAAAATAGTTGTAGCGATAGTTTAAACCTTTTGTATTTATAAAGACTAGTGCTTGCGATATTTCCTGCTGATGCTGTGGACTGCTTCCACCAATGTCAATGCGCTTTCTGGCGGGGTGAACTGGGAAATGCCATGACCTAGATTGAACACATGGCCGGAGCCGTTACCGTAGCTCGCAAGAATTTTATCCACTTCGGCGGCAATGACTTCTGGCGTGGCGAACAGTACAGCAGGATCGAGGTTGCCTTGCAGTGCAACTTTGTGGCCGACGCGGCGACGTGCTTCAGCGATGTCCACAGTCCAGTCGAGCCCTACTGCATCGCAACCGCTATCGGCGATACTCTCCAGCCATAACCCGCCACCCTTGGTAAAAACAATGTTGGGAATGCGGCCACCTCCATGCTCACGCTTTAGCCCAGCCAATATCTGGCTAATATAACGCAGAGAAAACTCCTGATAAGCTGCATGCGACAACGCTCCGCCCCAGGTATCAAAAATCATCACTGCCTGGGCGCCGGATTCGATCTGCGCATTCAGATAGGCGGTTACCGCCTGTGCATTGATATTGAGGATATGATGCAGCAAGTCGGGCCGCTGGTATAACATGGTTTTAATCTGGCGGAAATCAGTGCCGCCGCAACCCTCCACCATATAACAGGCAAGCGTGAAGGGGCTGCCGGAAAAACCGATCAGTGGAACCCGGTTATCCAGCGTCTTGCGAATCTGCGAAACTGCATCCATTACATAACGTAAATGTACGGCGGGATCAGGTACTGTAAGTGCACGAATTTCCCACTCCTCACGCAAAGGCCGCTCGAACTTGGGCCCCTCGCCATCGGCGAAATAAAGCCCCAGTCCCATTGCATCGGGAATAGTAAGAATGTCAGAAAACAGTATCGCGGCATCGAGTTCAAATCGCGCCAAGGGTTGCATGGTGACTTCAGTGGCAAAATCGGGATTCTTGCATAACGCAAGAAAGTTACCGGCACGGGCGCGAGTCTGATTGTATTCAGGCAGATAACGCCCGGCCTGGCGCATTAGCCAGACAGGCGTGTACTCGGTGGGTTGCCTCAGCAGTGCTCGCAGCAGAGTATCGTTTTTCAGTTTTGTCATTGGCCTTAATCTATTTAAACGCGAAAATCCAGCAGAACGCACACCTTGCAGGGGCTATTTACCATTTCTCGGAGAGGGATAATTACGAGCGCGGCGCGACAGCATGAATCCTATCGAAGCTGACTCATCCTAGCGCGCTGCCACTTTACCAGATTGTCGATATTACCAGCGAATGGCTTCGGGGTATATCATCCCTGAGGAATCCCGTTGCGATTTGGCAACCGATGTCGCCATGCACCAATAGCGCCCCCGACGTTACGCGTGCGGGTGAAAAATATCGTGGCACTCAGATCTCCTCGATAGCGAATATCCGCCGGTATTCGCGGATTGCATAGCGATCGGTCATGCCGGCCACGTAGTCGGCAATTGCCTGATGTTTATCCTGAGAGTACTTTACCTGGTATAGCGGCGGGAGCAGGCGGATATCCGAACGGAACGCATTAAATAGCATTTCGATAGTGTGACGCGCCTTGGCACTCATGCGAGCTACCTGGTAATGCCGGTAGAGGTAATCGCGCAGAAATTTTTTCAATTCCTGCTGCTCCTGCCGGATTTTCTCGCTAAAACCAATTAGAAACGTTGCCCCCCTCACTGCGGGCAAGCTATCCGGGCGGGCGGCGGCGACATTAATTGCGCTTTGCTTGATCAAATCCGCCACCAACGTGTTGATCATGCGCCGAACGGTTTCATGAATCAAACGCCGTCCTGAGATTTGAGGATAGTGTTTTTTAGCCATTGCCAAATGCCGGGCGAATATGTCGACTTCCTCAAGTTGCTCCTGTGTGATAAGGCCAGAGCGCAAACCATCATCCACATCGTGGTTGTTGTAGGCAATTTCGTCGGCCACATTAGCAAGCTGCGCTTCCAGCGACGGGCGCTGGTCTGAGAGGAAACGCTCGCCCACATCCCCCAGCTTCAGTGCATTTTTCTTCGCACAATGCTTGAGTATGCCTTCGCGAGTTTCAAAGCACAGATTCAAGCCATCAAATGCGCCATAATGCTCTTCCAGAACGTCTACCACTCGCAGGGATTGCAAATTGTGCTCAAAGCCCCCATGGTCTTTCATGCAATCGTTCAGCGCATCCTGCCCGGCATGGCCGAATGGCGTATGACCCAGGTCGTGCGCCAGAGCGATGGCTTCAACCAGATCTTCGTTAAGGCGCAAATTACGCGCGACGGAGCGGCCGATCTGCGCCACTTCCAGACTGTGCGTCAAGCGCGTGCGGAACAGATCTCCTTCATGATTGACAAAAACCTGGGTCTTGTATTCAAGCCGGCGGAACGCCGTGGAATGAATGATGCGATCACGATCGCGCTGGAACGCAGTGCGCCCGGGGGAAGATTCTTCCTTGATGCGGCGGCCGCGCGAATTTTCCTGTGATACCGCATAAGGCGCCAACTCATGCATTGGCAGTGCACTCCAGAAGAGTTTCAGTGAGCACGCCGGTGGGCACATCGGAACGCACCACCGCTTCGCCAATACATCTAAGTAAAATGAAACGCATCTTGCCCCCTTCCACCTTCTTGTCCAGCCCCATCAGCTGCAAGTACTTTTCCGTACCAAGGTTAGGGGCCACCACAGGAAGACCAGCCTGCCCGTAAATGTTCCGAATCCGCTCCACGTCAATTTTATCGATCATATCCATGCGC
>JALYOY010000081.1 GCA_030856655.1 Pseudomonadota bacterium
GTTTTGGGCTAAACTGCTGGGCGGATCTGTTAATGTGCGTGGGTAAACCATTGGCAACCGCCGCTGCATAGGCATCATCGTCCGGATTCAGACGATTGGTGAACTGCAGCCAGTCATAGCGTAAACCTGCCATCAGTTTGAGCCTTGATATCGGCTGCAACTGGTAATTTGCATAGAATGCCCGGGTGAACGTTTCCACATTACGTTGTATGCCAATGACATTCGGTGTCACAAGACTGGGCGCGAGCGAATTGTGGTTGCTGTCCGTCAAGCGCCTCATTGCATGAATCTCTTCATTATTGAGCTGGAACCCCGCAACGAGTTGCGACGGCATCGTCAGAGTATCGAAAGATGTGGTTTTGCGAAAATCAAAACCGACCTGGTGGAGACGGTCGCGTTCTCCGCTGAGAGGCTCGTTAGAGCCGGAGGGCAACGTAAGATCGAAGTTGGTCCAGCGCCTGCGGATATCCCTGTTGTAGTAGATGCTCGCGAACCAGCCGCCCGTGAGACGGGATATCCCCTCGGGATCATTACTGCGGTAGTTTAAAACTATGTTTTGTTGAGTTTTAGCGTCTCCGATGCCGTGATTAAGGAAGCTATGTTTTTCGATGGCTCCGGATGCTAGCTTTGCACGGTCAAGGTAGCCGGTTGCTTCCGCGTCGGCTGCATATGACTGAATACGTACCGATGCGACGCCGTCCCCTAATGGCATCGAGTACCGGTTAAAGAAATTAACACGATCGGTATTGCTTTGCGGGGTGTAGCCGTTCCCCTTGGTAAGGTCGAGCGCGCTGATTAAATGGCCGGGACCGAGGTTAAATGACAGAATCGGCAATATCCTGGCGCGGCCGAAATGGTCGATCTGGAATCGGAATGATGACGGAATTCGCTCTGTTGTAGTCAATTGTAGCGAGCCGCCCACCGCGTGATTACCCGCCAGCACCGAGAATGGCCCTCGCGTGATTTCAGCACGACCGATTAGCTCCGGAATTATCTGTACCTGATCTCCGTAGCCATTCGTATGCTGTGAACCGGTGACATTCAGTGGCATCCCATCGAGATACGCAGCAAGATTGCTGCCATGGCCTTCCTGGAAGCCCCGTATGGTTATCCCATAGGCCACCAAGCCCTGGTTGTATTCGATTATGTTAATACCGGCGCGGTTACGTAGGATGTCTCCGTAAGTGTTGATCGTAAGCCGGTCGAGTTCTTTTTTGTTAATGACCGTAACGCTAGCCGGCGAGGCCGCGACGTCATGCGTGATGCTGGTCAGAGCGGGTGGGCGGCCAAAAACGGTCATTGGTTGAAACGCAATTGGTGTTGCGTGAGCTAAGGTCTCCGATTTAATGCTATTAACTGTCCCTGATGTGGATGGAATTTTTTCAAGTGATGATCTCGCTTGCTGGGCAATCGCCGCCGGTGCTGCAAATAGCACAATCATTGGTAGCGTAAAAGCGAGGGCGAGGTATTGCACGTTATCTGCCCACGGCGATTCTTCGAAGATATCGCTTAAAAGTGACTGTCATTTATTGTTGTTTCGTATGAATCGAGGTTGAAACTAGGCTAAAACGACGTTTCCCCCTTTACCTTCGTCGCTGAGTTGGTGCTTCAATTCCGGCAACGCCTTGTATGTTCAAGAATTACTGAGGGCTATCAGGTATTGTTTCAAAAATTACAGCATATTCGCCTCGAAGTATGAAATATATTCAATTGTTCATACGAATTGTGGAAGAATGATAACAAGGAACAAAAGGTGTAATCGTAGGAAGAATATTAAAAACTTCATACATTATACCCACGACTGCTGCGTTGTTGTAAAGTCTATTTTGGGAAGAGCGAGGGCCGTTCTGTCTCATATGGAAAGGCAGGGCAAGCCATTGTGTTGCAACGTTTATAAGGAATAATAATGAGATCAGTCGGGCTTACTATAAAACTGTTATTACTTCTGCCGATTCTGTTCTTCTCCCGAGCAACCTATTCCGCTGAAACAGAGAAAAGAATTAATGTTGTCACCACTGTCGCGCCCATTACCAATATTGTCCAGAATGTCGGAGGTAGGTATATCGACGTAACCGGAATCGTGCCCGAGGGAACCGATTCCCATACCTTCGAGCCGGTTCCAACCGATGCGAAAATACTCGCGGCAGCGGATATCATTATTGTGAATGGCCTTGACCTCGAATTACCCACGGTGAAATTGGCGGAAAAGGTCAAAAGAGCGAAAACACCGGTCGTGCGGCTGGGTAACCGCACGCTGCGAAAGGAGGATTGGCGATATGACTTCAGCTTTCCTCGTGCACATGGACATCCCAACCCGCATTTATGGCCCAACATCGCATTAGCAATGCGTTATGCGGAGATCACG
>JALYOY010000061.1 GCA_030856655.1 Pseudomonadota bacterium
TTTGCTCGAGCTCCTCTTCTACCAGAAGCTCGCTACAGCCGCGCTTGATAACTTCCAGCTGTTCTGAGGTTTGCGTGGTCACAGCAGCCAGCGGGACATGCTATCCATGGTTGTCTGCCGCGAAACCCCAATTGATCAGCTTGTCGAGTACTGCGTTGACATAATCCACACGCCGGTTCTGGTAGTCAAGGTAATAGGCATGTTCCCACACGTCGATCGTTAGCAGTGGCTTTAAGCCGCTGACCAGGGGCAAATCCGCATTGCTTGTCTTGATGACTTTAAGCTGGTCACCATCCCGCACCAACCATGCCCAGCCACTGCCGAACTGAGTCGTTGCCGCAGTCGCCAGCTCTTTTTTGCATGCTTCCACAGTATCGAAAGAAGCCTCGATTTTTTGCTTCAATGCTGCTGGAGGCTCGCCACCACCTTTTGGAGACAGGCTCTTCCAGTAAAATGTATGGTTCCAAGTTTGTGCCGCATTGTTGAAAATTCCAGCCTTGTCAGCCTGGCTGGCTGTTGAAGCAATAATATCCTCGAGAGATAAATTTGCCAGCTCCGTACCGGCTATCAGCTTATTCAGATTGTCCACATACGTCTTGTGATGTTTGCCGTAGTGAAAGCTCAGTGTATTGGCGGAAATGACAGGGTCCAGCGCACTATCCCCGTAGGGCAGAGGCGGCAGCGTGTGTGGCGCACTTCCAGTCTTTTGATTGCTCATTGTTTTCGCTCCTATGTGTTGACAAAAAAATACAATCCGTTTTCATTTTCTCTCATGCTAAAACTCAGCGTATTGAGTATAACCAATTTTTGAGGAAAGACAGATCAAGGATGGTCTCTGCTAGAAACAAACATACTCTGTTTCAACTTATAACCAATTATAACCAGATGCTCAGGACCAAAACGGGCTGGACCCTACCGGGACGCCACTTGGAGTGAGACGGTTATCAATACAAGTATATTCGAAATATGCGGCTACAACTGACAACCTCATCGTTGCCTTATAATCCAAAGATAAACTCCATCTTAAAGGAGCGGAATCCGGTCCTTTACTATTTTAGGGAACAAAACATGACGGAACCTACCATTACTTGTCCTAACTGCAAAATGCAGCTCCGACTTACCGAATCGCTTGCCGCACCTCTGATCGACGCCACGCGCAAGCAATTTGAGCAGCAGCTTTTGCAGAAAGATAACGAAGTCGCCACCCGTGAACGAAGTATTCGCGAAAAAGAAAAGGAAATCACGGAGTCGAGACGAACACTCAATAATCAGATAGCGGAGCAGGTCGCCGCACAGTTGAATACCGAGCGTGCGCGCGTCATCGCCGACGAATCCAGAAAAGCAAAGCTCGCCAGTGCCGCCGAATTGGACAGCAAGGCCCGTGAACTCGCAGAGCTTCAGGAAGTACTCAAAGGCCGCGACGAAAAACTGGCTATAGCTCAAAAGGTTCAAGCCGAACTTATCCGAAAGCAGCGAGAACTCGACGACGCCAAGCGGGAGCTCGATCTTACTGTGGAAAAACGCGTGGAGGAGGGATTAACCGAAGTACGCGCGAACGCCCGGCGCGAAGCAGAAGAAGGGCTCAAGCTTAAGGTAATGGAAAAAGACCAGACCATCGCGTCCATGCAGCAAAAGATCGAAGAACTGAAGCGTAGAGCCGAGCAAGGTTCGCAGCAATTGCAGGGAGAAGTGCAGGAGCTGGCACTCGAAAATTTGTTGCGTGCCAAATTCCCTTTCGATGCGATCGAGCCGGTACCCAAGGGAGACTACGGTGGAGATGTCTTGCACCGTGTCATCGGCACAGATGGACAACCCGGTGGCACCATTCTCTGGGAGACCAAACGCACCCGAAACTGGAGTGATATGTGGCTGGCTAAATTGCGCGAAGACCAGCGCACCGCAAAAGCGGAAATCGCCATATCGTCAGCCACACTTTACCGAAAGGAATTGAAACCTTTGAAATGGTAGACGGTATTTGGGTGACGCATCCCCGCGCCGCCTTGCCGGTGGCGCTTGTCCTGCGCCAATCGCTGCTGGAACTCGCCCTTGCACGGCAATCTTCCGAAGGTTTGCAGACCAAAACGGAAATGATCTATCAATACCTTACCGGTCCCCGTTTCCGCCAGCGCGTGGAAGCTATCGTCGAAGCGTTTTCCACTATGCAGGACGACCTCGATAAAGAACGCAAGGTGATAATGAAGCAATGGGCCAAGCGTGAAGAACAAATTATGCGCGTGATGAGTGCGACGGTAGGTATGTATGGAGACCTGCAAGGAATTGCCGGTAAATCATTGCAGGAAATCGAAGGGCTTGAATTGAAGAGTCTTGGTTTAAACGAAGAGAGATTATGACTGTCTATCGATTTGGAAATGATGGTAAGCCATTTAGTATGCATGCTCGTGGAACACGCGCTCGGACAAATACCGCTGCAAGTAGAAATTCGTGATCGAAAGAATTCCCTCCCCTCGGTCTACCGACGTCCTTTCTGTTTGTTGCTTGATCGGTTGCTACAGCTATTCCACCGCCTGCGGCTATGACGCATTGACCAGCAACCATGATCAAATGAAGTACCGCAGCTCGGTTCGGTAGATCCAGATTGAGAACATGTGCTATTCAAAAAGCAGCGAAATGCGACTGTTTAGGAACCTCGCATCTGAGCTTGACAGAAACCTTTCAAAATTGAGAATGAACAGCCTCGGCGCTACTTGGCAATTATCCTTGGTCAAGATCGACTAGTTGCTTATCGGGATAACGCTCAATTTGGTATCTCAACCACAGTCTGCCACCGATATGCAATGCGAGCGTATCCGCGTTGAACTGCAAAACCGGATTTCCCATTTCACTCGTGGTGTGGCGGAAGAGTTGCAGCCACCGCTCGAATAATCCGGATGTGAGTCCTGGCAAGGCGACATGCTTGGGCATGGGCGCCCCTCGAAAATGGCTTGTGCCGCGTAACTTCATTGACCAGAAGTTAATCATTTGCACAAAATGCGCGTCCCAGTCGGTAACATGTGCTTCGAAAATCGGGCCCAGCAAGGAATCTTTCCTAGCTCGTATATAAAACGCGTGGACCAGTCGTGAAATCTCTTCTTCGGTACAAAGATCGGGATTAGGTGCTGCAAACTCTGGTTGCGACATATTCATGGTTGATTAGGTATCGTTATTAACCGCAAGTATAAACTGCGGTCGACTAATTAAAAAACCCGACTAGGGAATCTATTTGTATTGTGGACAACTACTATCCATTATATCAATTTAATTACTTTAAACATAAATAAATGTGACAAGCCAGCAGCGAGCGGTGTTAGGCAGCTCCAAGCGCTCCCGAGTGGATCGTAGGCGGGTTAAACGGATAAGGCTTTCTAATCTAAAACACACCATCTCGAGATACGCCGTCACCCCGTAATATCACGCGCAATGTTTGCAGAGCTTCCAGTTGAATTTGCCGCACACGCTCACGCGTCAGATCAAGACGCTTCGCTAGTTGTTCCAGCGTTTGCGTTTCGTCACCGTTGAGACCGTAGCGCTGCTCGATAATGTATCGTTGTTTTTCATTTAACCGGTTAAGCCACTCTTGTATGCGATGTTTGATTTCAGACTTCTCCAGCATGAGATCGGGGCCAAGAGTCTGGTCGTCCGCCATGACATCGCCAATGGACAACAGCGGATCAATATCGAGGGGCGCGTCCAATGACATCATGCTCATGTTTAGGGACAGCATCCGTTGCACCTCTTTTATCGGCCGGCCCAGCAAATGCGCAACGTCCTCCGGTTTGGGTTCCTGCCCGGTATGCGCTTCCAGGTGACGAGACGCCTGTAGAATGATGTTCAAATCCTTAATGACGTGCACTGGCAGGCGGATAGTACGCGACTGATTCATAATACAGCGTTCAATATTTTGGCGTATCCACCATGTGGCGTAAGTTGAAAAACGAAATCCGCGTTCCGGGTCAAATTTGTCGAGCGCGTGCATCATGCCCATATTGCCTTCTTCGATCAGGTCCAGTAGTGCAACTCCATGGTTGGTATAGTGTTTAGCAATATTCACCACTAACCGCAGGTTGCACTCGATCATTTTCTGACGGGCGTCGAAGTCGTCCTGCTTGACCAAGCGTGTCAGAACCGCCTCTTCCTGTGCGCTCAACAAGGCGTTGTGGCCAATTTCGTTGAAATAAATTTGGGTAACATCGGTCAGCAGGGCTTCACCGAGCGTTTCGTTCCCAACTTTGGGTGACACTTCTTCGAAAACCTCAGGCAATACATCCTCCCGCTCCGCCGACTCCGTCTCAAGCGGTTCGTCATCGTCGCGATATACGCGCTGAATCATCCGGATATTCCTGGCAAATGTTTTAAGGGATCCACCGGTTTTCCATTCTTGCGAATTTCAAAGTGAAGCTTTACTAGACCGGCATCCGTATTTCCCATCTCAGCGATTTTCTGTCCCTTGGCGACCGCTTGTCCCTCCTTCACGAGAAGCTTGCTGTTATGGGCATAGGCGCTGAGGTAAGTATTGTTATGCTTGATAATAATGAGCTTACCATACCCGCGCAACCCGGCACCGCTGTATACCACTTTGCCTGCGGCAGACGCAGACACCGCCTGTCCCGGCTTGCCCGCAATATCGATGCCCTTGGTAATTTCCGAAAAACCCTCCAATACCTTGCCCTTGGCGGGCCAGATCCATTCGAGGCTATCAACACCATGGACCGCTTCCGCCGCCGGCGGTACGGGGCTAATTGAGGTATCGGCATTTTTTTCGGTCGTCGGATCAACCTTTAGTACAGCCGTAGCAGGTGCCCTGGCTACTCCCTTCAGCAGTGCTATCGCCTGCTCCGAATAGGGTAGCTTAAATGCTTTGGGTTCAACTTTGAGCTTATCAGTATTAACCAGACCCTTTTCTTCGACTGACAGCATGATATTAGGCACAACTGTCCCGCTCGGGGAAGCTGGCGCCGGTTCGGGAAGCGGGAATAGGGAAGGTCCTGCCAGTAGAGAGGACGAAGATAAATTAAGTTGCTGACCGATATGGATGGCACCGGGATCCTGGATATTATTCCACTGCGCTAAATCTTGCTGGTCAATGCCATGGTTCAGCGCGATGCTGTACAGGGTATCCCCCTTCTGTATGATATAAAAATTGGGCCGCTGACCGGCCTCATCCAGAACCGCGCTAGGTTGGGTCGCGATCTTTTGAGACACTGCCGCGGCAGGATCGGTCACCGGTGCGCGATGCGGGGTAGACTCGCAACCCACAATCAGCAGACAAAAAATGAGAGGTGAACGATAATAGTGTAAAGAAAAAAACCTTCTTGAAAGGAATGTAAACCAAACGCCCATAATAACCGACTGAAGGAATTCGCCATTGCTCAGGCAGTCCTGCTCGATCGTTTTATTTCTCATGCTTATCTCTTGTTCTGCATCACTTAACCTTTCAAGATACCCGGCACCATCGGTACAAACCTGACCTCATCAAGTATAGTTTCGGCATAACCTTTCGAGTTGCGTTCAATCACGCACAGATATTGGTCCTGGCTTCCTTTGGGAAAAACCATTCTACCACCAACTACTAATTGCTCCAGCAGTTGCGGAGGAATATGCGGGGTCGCGGCGGTGAGAATGATACCGTCAAACGGTGCAGGCTCAGACAGCCCCAGCAGGCCATCGGCGTGCTTCAGGCGAACATTGTTGAGGCGTAGCTCCCGCAGACGAGTGCGAGCACGGGTAAGTAATGGCCCGACGCGTTCGATAGAATAGACTTCGCGTGCAAGCTGCGCCAGTACCGCCGTCTGATAGCCGCAGCCCGAGCCAATTTCAAGCACTTTGCCGAGACTCGAACCTGCACGCAACAACTCGCTCATGCGCGCTACAATAAACGGGCTAGAAATGGTTTGGCCGAAATTAATGGGTAGAGAGACATCGTCGTAGGCCCGGCTGGCCAGAACTTCCTCCACGAAGATGTGACGTGGAATTGCGTTCATCGCCGCCAGAACGACTTCGTCAACGATGCCCTGGATGCGCAGGCGCTCAATCATGCGTACACGGGTACGCCGGGAAGTCATACCGATTCCGGAATGATGTGCGTTCAACTTAAATATCCTAAATTCGGCACGGAGCAGTGCCTTCGGGGGGAAGGTGCGGCCCCGCAGCGGGATCGAGGCGTCTCCATATAGCCATAAACGCGGTCGGGGCATCCCTGCACTACTTGATCCACGCTTCGCGGAACACTTGTGCGACGCTCCGAGGCGCCGCCATTCCACAGAGTTCAATACAGCCTTGTCCCAAAACCCTTGCGATCCGCTCTCTAGCGATCTTACCAAAAAGACGAAGGTTAAGTGGTGGCAAAAAGTCCTGCGGATCACGACGTCGAGCTGAAATCGGTCAACTGCCGGTTTAGGGTACCTTAACGGGTGTTTGTAACCATGCAAGACAATGTGAAATGCTTTCGGTGCTATTTTAACCACTGCTTGACTGCTTCCATCTGCCCATAACGGGTCAGGTCGATTTGCAACGGTGTTACCGATACGAAGTTTCGTTGAACTGCGAGAAAGTCGGTGCCTTCGCCTGTATCCTGGGCAGGGCCGGCCGCACCTACCCAGTAAACCGTTTCGCCGCGCGGGCTTTGCGATTTAATCACCGGTTCGGCCTTGTGACGGCGACCTAGCCGGGTTACCTCTATGCCTTGCAATTCGACATAAGTAACGTCGGGCACATTGACGTTAAGCAGTACCGGCCCGTGGAGTTTGTCACGCTGAAAACGTTGCACCATTTCTGTGGCAACACGGGCGGCAGTGGGGAAATTTCCAGCGGAAAAACTAGCAAGAGAAATAGCAAAAGAAGGTATGCCCAGCAAAAAACCTTCGGTGGCAGCCGCTACCGTGCCAGAATAAATGG
>JALYOY010000115.1 GCA_030856655.1 Pseudomonadota bacterium
GGTGATGGTGGTGCAGTTCATGAGTGGCGGCCGCCTGGGCACCGTGGAAGAAAGCTTCGGGGCAAGGCTGCGGCCAGGGGACGTATTCATGTTCGCGGGTCGCCTCCTGCAGCTGGTCCGCATCTACCAGATGACCGCCTACGTCAGGCTGGCGAAGGCCGGCAGCGCAGCGCTGCCGCGCTGGAATGGCGGACGCATGCCATTGTCCAGCACCCTTGCCGATGCCATGCTGAACGAACTGGCCGCTGCCGAGCGAGGCCGGTACGGCAGCCCCGAGATGCGCTGTGTGCAACCCCTGCTGGCGCTGCAAAAAGAGTGGTCGCACCTTCCCACGCCCCAGTCACTATTGGCGGAAACATTGAAAAGCCGCGAGGGCTGGCACCTGTTTCTTTATCCGTTTGCCGGGCGGCAGGTGCATCTGGGGCTGGCCGGGCTCATGGCGTGGCGCGCCGCACAGGCCCAGGCCAATACGTTTTCGATAGCGCTCAACGACTATGGGTTTGAGCTGCTTTCAACCAGGCCAATGGACTGGGCCGAATTGCTACCAGGTATGCTGACCCTGCCGGATGAGATGGCTCCCGCCTACCAAAACAATCCGCAATACCGGCCGCGACTGCTCGCAGAAGTGCTGGCCAGCCTCAATGCCACGGAACTGGCGCGGCGCCGGTTCCGGGAAATTGCGCGGATTGCTGGGCTGATCTTTCAAAGCCATCCCGGAGAGAAGCGGAGCAACCGGCAATTGCAGGCATCCGCTTCACTCTACTACGACGTGTTTCAAAACTACGATCCGGGTAATCGCCTGTTGCAGCAGGCGAAATCGGAACTGCAGCAGCAGGAGCTGGATATCGACCGCCTGGCTAACTCGCTGGAGCGCATGCGGGGGCAAGCGCTGCACATCGTGGCCGTCAAAAAACCGACGCCGCTGGGTTTTCCGCTCATGGCCGAGCGGTTCCGTGAAAAACTCAGCAATGAGCCGCTAGCCGAGCGCATTGCCCGCATGGTGAAGGAACTCGAAGCGAGCGCCAGGCCGGATGCCAGGGATGCCGCCGCAAGCAAGCACGGCAATGGAGCCATCCTTGCAGGCAGCCGCGAAGCAGTTCTGCAGACGCTGGAGTTGAACAGTCATGCCGATCCGCACTTGAAACAGGAAAAGGGTGGTTCCTCTGGCGCCAGCAGTTCTTCCGGGAATGCGTCTGCTGCGCGAAGAATACGTGCGCGGCACCGGCGGCACATCTGAGCGCTGACCCGCATGCCTGAATGATTGACGCTCCCTCGATCCGCTGCGCTGGCCACATGCTGCAGCTGCTGCCGCAGCGCGCATTGTGGTGGGCTTCGGAAAAAACATTGCTGGTAGCCGATGTCCACCTGGGCAAAGGCGCGACTTTTCGCGCACTCGGCCAGCCCTTGCCGCGCGGCGGCAGTTCCCGGGATCTGCAGCGTCTTTCCGCGCTGGTGGCGCAGCTGCAGGCGCAGCGGCTGGTGGTGCTGGGGGATTTCTGGCATAGCCAGCAAGGCCTTACACCTACGCTTTTCCATGCGCTCCAGCAATGGCGCCGCCAGCACGCGCAGCTGCAGGTGTTACTGGTGCGCGGCAATCACGACCGGGCAATAAGCAAGGGCAGCATCCCCGCGAGTCTTGGAATCGAGCTCGTTGACGAACCGTTCCCGTTGGCCTCCGGCCTGTATGCCTGCCACGCGCCTCTATTGCAGGTGCCGGGCTTGCCGCCCGCAGGCGGCAATGGCACTTCGAATAAGCCGCCCGCCGGGGTATCGGCGAATGCGCCAGAAGCGTTTTACCTGGCAGGACACTTGCATCCGGCGGTACGCCTCATGGGAAAAGGCCATGACAGCTCGCGCCTGCCGTGCTTTGTCTTGCAGGCGGGGCAGCTCGTGCTTCCCGCTTTCGGCAGCCTCACCGGCCACGTCACGCTCGATCTGGATTCCTTGCAACGGAGCGGGGCCAAGGCCGGGATCGTCGCACCCGACGCGGTCTGGCTAATATAAATGTCCGCTATATTTTAAGAAAACCCTGCAGGCGTCTCCATTACTTGCCGTATTCCCATAACCTCGATTGGTAATAGCTAATCCTGCTTTTAATAGCGCCAAACTATCTCGGAGACGTGGAAGTTGGTCATACCTCATCATGAGCCTGCTAACTAAGTTCCAGCATCAGCGCTCGAACGATCTTGTGGGCATAGAATCGATGTTAAAACCGATGGAGGTCGTGCGTCTTGACGGTTGCCAATCTCATATCTGCCGCCGTGGGGCGAGCACGCCCATTCTCAGTTGCCATACACATTTGATCGTGCGCGCCGATCTAGCCAATCACCTGTTTGAGCTTTGTACCGGTTGCATAGTTGGCATCGTCGCGGATGTAAAGCAAGATTGCGAAGGGGGAGTCTACGACGGATATTTTTTTCTTCGCTCTTCAATCAAAAAAAAGTATGTTGTTGCAAAGCAAAATCGTCTCTGGAATTTCCAGGGCGGCCATTTGTGTGTACCTTCGGCAGTGGGGAGTGCCTTGTTTCAGGTTTCTCGTTTGAGTTGAAGATCGTTCCAAGCTTATGGTATAGACCTTTTTGCTAGAGTACCAGTAGGTACGCTCGGTGATAGCAGGTGGCTATAATTGCGGGCGCATATGCCAGACGGATGGCGTTTGGGATTTGAGCCATATTCTTTAGCCAGCGCTTCCGCTAGTGCCTCGACTATCTTCCGTCTCCATTCGCGGCGAATTTACTGCCCAACTTCGGCCCCATCGTGCTCATGCCCACGCTCGAGCTGTTTCGTAGATATGCTCCATTTCCGTACGCTTTGCCGCATCACTTTCAGGTATTTCAGGATCAGTAGATCTTAATCCAAATATCCACTGGACTTAGGTCCATGTTGCCGCCTTCGCTAGACTGCTTAAACAAAGTAAACAACGTAAACAAAGTAACCGAAGTCTATGCGAGCTATCGTACCGATCTAATTTTAAGCAGGGATAATAATAATTATTAATGGCGCGGAAACGGTGTTATCAACATTGCACTGAAAGAGAAATCTACGAGAACTGACAATGCTAAAGATCGCGGCAACACCTGTGGAATATCCAGCAGTGGGCAGAGATAAGACAGAGGCCCGAAGCATTTATTCAAGTTTAATTAACTACTCGCCGAACCAGCTTGCCTTGGCGCGCTCGCATTCTTATCTGAATCGGCAATTAGAAGCCACTAAGAGATTTGAAGTTGATCTTCCTCAGGGTCTGGAAGAACTTTCCGCTTGGATAGATTCCAATACGCGGCTTGTAGGTCATCAATATAAGGAGTATCTGAAGAAACGTAGGTTAGGCGACCCGCGACGCTACTTCGTCAATAAGTCGCATGCCTTGTATTTCTTGAAATCCGTGGCCCCTACCAAGCTCGTTGATGGAGCGTGGCTTTATGGCTTGCTGGAGCATTGGAGTGATGGACGTTATTCCGCCCTTATCCGCATTTACCTGGAAGAGCTTGGCGAGGGAATCCCGGACAAAAATCACGTCGTGATTTTTAAAAAGTTACTTGCAGCGCATGAATGCGACCAAGACAATAATCTGAACGATGCGCATTACGTACAAGGTGCAATACAGTTATCGCTGGCTCATCATGCTAGCGCCTTTCTGCCGGAAGCGATTGGCTTTAACCTCGGCTATGAACAACTGCCTTTACATTTACTGATTACGGCCTATGAACTCAACGAGCTCGGTATTGATCCGTATTATTTTACGCTCCATATAACCGTCGACAACGCGGCTTCGGGACATGCAAAGAAAGCATTGCATGGGCTATTCGAGGCACTTCCACGTACCATGCATCGCAAAGTGTTTTTCCAAAGAGTAATCAATGGCTTCAAGCTCAATTTACTCGGGGCGAGTACCGATTCGATCATTGACGAGTTTAACCTTCGCGAAGAGTTAGTGAAGATTCTCGTCAACAAAAGTGACGTAGGTGCGCAAATGCACTCGGATTATTGC
>JALYOY010000094.1 GCA_030856655.1 Pseudomonadota bacterium
CGATAAATGGCGTGGACAGGAGATAAAGCAGAGATAGCGCACTTATCACTAAAACCTTGCCTATCATTGGGTGGCGCTTAAGAAGCAAGACTCCTATCGTACCCAGCAGGACAAGATTCAATGGCGGAAGCAAAAATGCACCGACGAGGTTAGCTTCAAGCCACCCCATGATTAGTTCTGCAGGTTTAGTAACAACGCAATAGTCGATTATTGAGGTAGCATAAATGAGAACGGGATGACATCACTATCCTCAATCATGATTTTTTTCTGCGTTTGAGTAATAAAAAAGCCGACACATCAATGCGCCGGCTTTTTTATGGATTTATTCTGACTTACTTAAGCGACAGAATCCACTGTACCAGAGTTTTGCTGTTGGCGTCGCTGACCTGGGGATTCGGTGGCATTGCAGCCATAGGCATTTTCCATACGCCCCCGCCGCCTTTTTTCACTTTTTCAGCAAGCATAGCCTCGGCGCCAGCATCATCCTTGTATTTTGCCGCGATATCCTTAAGTGAAGGTCCAACCAACGGTTTGTCGACCATGTGACAATTCATGCAACCGTTGCTTTTCGCCAAGTCGGCGTTCGCTTGCGCGGTACCTACAATCAACAGGGCTGATGCTGCAACCATTCCCATCCAGACAGCTTTCATGCTAACTCCTTTTATCCGTTAAAATTATGAGGGTTCATCTTACCTTGAATTTCGCAGACGCGCAGCAATTCCCGCAAGTCATTGATCTCCGGCAAACACCTAACGCCTTGGCAGACCCAGGCGCCGACAACTTGATTCAGTGCTGTCGGTTTATTCAGACTCGACGGTAGGCCAACAAGTTCCGAACTCAAAGCAAGCACAAGCGTATAAGGTGAGTTGCATTGCAATGCTTGTCCCCATCCCTTCATCGCATGCTTGTCACCGCGAAGAATGACAATTTGTGGTGGCGCGAGTGATTGCTCTAGTGCCGTCAGAAAGCTACAGCAGGAACTGGCTTGACGGGATATGGTGGGATAGAACAGTCCCACGGCGCGCTCTGCTGTTTCCAGGTAGCGAAATTCGCCAAGCAGATGCCCCAACCGCTGCAGAGCGTATGCTGCGACCCCGTTGCCTGAAGGCGTGACGTTGTCATGACCGGGCTTGGGGCGATAAATCAATTTTTCGTGATCGTGGCTGGTGAAGAAAAAACCGCCAGCCTGTTTGTCTTCGAACTGCTCGAGCAGCACATCGGCTAGCGCAACGGCAAAATCCAGATCAGCCTGACGAAACTCGGCCTGCATCAGCTCCAGCAAACCATCCAGTAGAAAGGCATAATCGTCAAGATAGGCATTGAGATGCGCCTTGCCATCCTTATAGGTCGCCAGCAGGCGGTTATTTTTCCATAGCGTGGAACGAATGAAATCCACTGCGAAGGCAGCCGATCGTACCCATTCGTCGCGCCCGAAGACACGGCCCGCGCGCGCCATTCCTTTGATCATCAGCCCGTTCCAGCTGGTAAGAATTTTCTCGTCACGGCCTGGATGCACGCGGGATTCGCGTTCAATGAAGAGTTTTTTGCGCGCCGACGCAAGTCTTTGTTGCGCTTCTTCGTCACTGATACCGACAGCCAGGGCAACTTCTGCCAGCGGCTGGGCGATTTCCAGATTCCAGTGTTTGTGTTCGAAGTTTGGACTACGCGCGAGGCCGTAGTAGGATACAACCACGTCATATTCTTCCGGCGACAGAATTTGCGCAACCTGGCTGCGATCCCATACGTAGAACTTGCCTTCCTCGTCTTCAGAATCGGCGTCCAATGTCGAGTAGTAACCGCCCCACGGGGCTTTCGTGCCTTGTTTATTTTCCGTCTCTGGTGTGCTTTCCCCTTGGGACTGCATTTCGCGCAGCACCCAATCAACCGTTTTTTCCACAATCCGCTTATACAGGGGATTCCGCGTTGCAAGCCAAGCGTCGGCGTAGAGCCGCAGCAACGGAGCGTTGTCATAAAGCATTTTTTCGAAATGCGGAATGCTCCAGTGCTGATCCGTGCTGTAGCGGCAGAAGCCACCACCCAGCTGGTCGTAGATGCCGCCCTCCGCCATCTTTTGCAGAGTGTACGCTGCCATTTGCAACGCCTCCGCACTAGCTGTGGCAAAGTAACGGCGCAAACAGAATTCCAGCTCCGTGGGGTGAAGGAATTTTGGCGCGTTACCAAAACCGCCGTTGACTGAATCGAACCGGTCCTTCAACTCCGCTAGCGCCTGATCGAACGGTTGTTCCGAAAATGCCGGCGTTACCGGACTCGGCGGCGGCAGCGTGTTGGCAAATGATCGCAGCAGCGAAACGCTCTGCCGCTCGATTTCCTCGCCGCGAGCATAATAAGCCTCGGCGACACGTGGCAACAGATCCAGGAAGCCCGGCAGACCGTGGCGCGGGGTTTTAGGAAAATACGTGCCACCGAAAAATGGTTTCTGGTCAGGCGTCAGAAACAGGGTCAGTGGCCAACCGCCGTGACGCTGGGTTAGCATATAAAGGGCAATCTGATAAATCTGATCGAGATCAGGGCGCTCTTCGCGATCCACCTTGACGTTGACGAAATGCTGATTCATCGCTGCGGCAATTCCCGCATCTTCAAAAGATTCATGCGCCATGACATGGCACCAGTGGCAAGCCGAGTAACCAACGGAAAGCAGTATCGGTTTGTTCTGCGTGCGAGCCAGGGCCAATGCTTCTTCCCCCCATGGATGCCAGTCCACGGGATTGTCCGCGTGCTGAAGAAGGTAAGGGCTGGTTTCTCTGGCGAGATGGTTGGGCATGGTTTATAGCGGTGGGGCCCGCGATTAATCCGTTATTGCTCCCCGGCTGGCCGTGGAAACCGAATTGGCATATTTTGCCAGCACTCCGCGCGTGTAACGGGGTTGTGGTGGTTGCCATTCGGCACGGCGGCGCGCAAGCTCGTCCTCCGAAACATTAAGCTGTAGCAGACGTTGTTCGGCATCTATGGTGATGGAATCTCCTTCGTGCACCAGCGCGATAGTTCCACCCACAAAAGCTTCGGGCGCGACGTGGCCGACTACCATACCGTAAGTGCCGCCTGAGAAGCGTCCGTCGGTAATGAGTCCTACTGAATCCCCGAGGCCCTCCCCAATGAGGGCGGAGGTGGGAGAGAGCATCTCACGCATGCCCGGACCTCCCTTTGGGCCTTCATACCGTATTACAACGATGTCGCCAGGCTGGATTTGACGCGCAAGTATTGCCTCCATGCAAATTTCTTCCGACTCGAATACACGCGCTGGACCGGTGATCTTTGGCGTTTTCACCCCGGTGATTTTGGCAACGCAGCCCTCGATGGAGAGATTACCTTTGAGTATGGCGAGATGCCCCTGTGCATACATAGGATTTTCCCATTGCCGGATTACGTCCTGATCCTTGCGTGGCGTTGCAGGAATGTCCTGCAATACTTCGGCGACAGTCTGGCCGCTTATGGTCAGGCAATCACCATGCAAAAGGCCGTGTTCGAGCAGCATCTTCATCACTTGGGGAATGCCGCCCGCCTTATGCAGATCGGTCGTAACGTACCGGCCGGAAGGCTTCAAATCGCACAGTACCGGCACCTTGCCGCGCATGAGTTCAAAGTCGTCGATAGTGAGCTCGACTTCCGCCGCGTGGGCAATGGCAAGGAAATGTAGAACCGCATTGGTCGAACCGCCGACCGCCATGATCACGGCAATCGCATTTTCGATGGATTTGCGGGTAATGATGTCGCGTGGGCAGATTTGTGCCCTGATTGCGTCAACGAGCACTTCTGCCGAGCGGGCGGCATTCGCATGCTTCTCGTCGTCCTCCGCCGCCATCGTCGAAGAGTAAGGAAGGCTCATTCCCATCGCTTCAAATGCCGACGACATGGTATTGGCGGTAAACATGCCTCCACAGGAACCTGCGCCTGGGCACGCACGGCGCTCCACTTCGAGCAATTCCTTTTCGTCTATCTTGTGCGAAGTGTATTGTCCGACCGCTTCGAAGGCACTGACAATAGTCAAATCTTTTCCCTTATAATGGCCGGGCTTGATGGTGCCTCCGTAAACGAAAATGGCCGGCACATTCATCCGCGCTATCGCGATCATCGCGCCCGGCATATTCTTGTCACAGCCGCCAATCGCAATTACCCCGTCCATACTTTCCCCTTGCACTACGGTTTCAATCGAATCCGCAATGACTTCACGGGATACCAGCGAATATTTCATGCCCTCCGTGCCCATGGAAATGCCATCGGAAACTGTGATGGTGCCGAACATTTGTGGCATAGCGCCTGCTTCTTTCAGTGCGCTTTCTGCATTCATGGCCAGATCATTCAGTCCTTTATTGCAGGGCGTGATGGTGGAAAAACCATTGGCCAGGCCGACAATGGGTTTGTCGAAATCCTTGTCACTGAAACCCACCGCTCGCAGCATGGCACGGTTAGGGGTACGCTGCGCACCTTGGGTGATTGCCCGGCTGCGCCGATTATCTGGCATGACTACTCCTTGAGAATGTTGAGAAACTTTAGAAAAATGCTTAAATCGTAGAGAAAACGGAGAAAGTGCTTTAATCTTGAACCGCGATATAGAAGGAAAAGCAAGCTCAGCAGACAACTGTTCTTATCTGGATTCTCCGCAGTAGGCCCTCCCCGGGGCGAATGGCTGTTGCCGTATAATCGATTATTTTACCGCAAAAAACGCCAATCCTATGCTCGTTCACCCACAGTTCGACCCCGCCGCCATTTATCTTGGGCCCCTTGCCGTCCGATGGTACGGGCTCATGTATCTCTTGGGATTTGCGCTTTTCATACTGCTGGGTCGCTATCGCATCAAGCGCAACCCTCAAGGAACGTTCACCAACAGCATGCTCGACGATATGTTGTTTTACGGTGTCCTGGGGGTAATACTGGGCGGGCGCCTGGGGCATGTGCTATTTTATCAGCCCGGCTATTATCTACAGCATCCGCTGGAAATTTTCGCAGTGTGGCAGGGCGGAATGTCGTTTCACGGCGGTTTTCTTGGCGTGATATCCGCGATGGCGCTGTTGGCCAGAAAATATAAATTGCAGTGGCTGGCCGTAACAGATTTTATAGCGCCGCTGGTACCGTTGGGGCTGGGTGCCGGTCGCATTGGTAATTTCATCAATGCGGAATTGTGGGGACGCCCGACCGATGTTTCGTGGGGTATGATTTTCCCCCACGTCGACGACCTCCCGCGCCATCCTTCACAGCTCTATGAATTTGCATTGGAGGGCCTGGCATTTTTTGCATTGATGTGGGTTTATTCCGCCAAGCCGCGACCAGTGGCCGCGGTCTCCGGCGTGTTCCTGATTGGCTATGGCGTATTCCGTTCGTTTGCAGAGTTTTACCGCGAACCGGAAGATGGCTTCATGGGCGTGCTGACGCTGGGTATCAGTATGGGGCAATGGCTGTCGCTGCCAATGATTGCAGCAGGCATAGTGATGCTGATATGGGCCTATCGCGCACCGGGAAGTACGCCACCCGGGTTGGAGTCAAATAGGCCGAATAGACCAAATGGGCCAGATAAGCCGGATAGGCCGGAAAGAAAGAAGAGTAGGCGAAGCCTGAAGTAGGATCTCCTCATGTCTCTGAGGCATTCCTACACTATTATTGCTCCGCTTTATGACGCCTTGCTCGCGGCTGCAGGCACTGGTGTGCGGGCGGTCAGTCTCGGGCAACTGCCGCAACAAGGCGATCTCGATATTCTCCTCAGCGGCATCGGTTCCGGGCTTGATTTACCTTATCTTCCTCCGTGCCACGGTTATGTAGGCCTGGATCTGACCGCCGCTATGTTAAGCCGTGCAAAACTCCGCATCGGAAGTCTTCGCCTGAACCTTATCCAAGGCAATAGTATGTCGTTGCCGTTTGCAGACGAATCCTTCGATCATGTGGTGCTGCATTTGATCCTTGCAGTAGTTCCCGATGCAACCGCCTGTTTGCGGGAAACCGCACGCGTATTAAAACCGGGTGGAAGCGTACTGATACTCGACAAATTTCTTAAGCCGGGCGAAACTGCGTTGATTAGGCGAACGTTGAACGTGCTGTCACGGCATGTCGTCACGCGGCTGGACGTAGTCTTTGAGGAAGTACTGGCGGACGTTCCGCAATTGAAACTTAAGTCGGATATGCCAATGCTGGCAGGCGGAT